>DTYX01000472.1 GCA_012961655.1 Candidatus Poribacteria bacterium | reverse complement strand
TTTGACAAGGTCACAATCGGTGACGCTGATAACCTTGTCAATACCGGCAAAGAAGTCTTGTGCTAACGTCCAAATTTGCATTGATAAATAATCGCATACTACCTGAATTGGAACGATTTCATTGCCAAATTGTTCGGCGACATCCGCGGCAACGAGCATCACCCGTTGGATAGTTCGCGGGCTTCGCCAGACACCTCGCGCCTCAGACAGTTGAATTAGAAGTGTGGATAAATTAATCCCAGAATGTCCGGCGCGTGCAAAGCCAGAAAGCAAGGAATTCACATACGCATAAGCCTGCAAAATGCTTCGACGAAATTCCATTGGATTTGAATCGACGTTTCACAAAAAATCTTCATCTTTCACAAGACGCGCCCAAACTTCGGCGCCATAACCTAAGTTGGGACGCACGTTAATATCCACTTGTTCAAGGAATCGTTTGCATTCCATAATCTCCTCAAAATTAGAGATAGTTCCCTTGAGCCGTTTGACAATTTCTTGTAACACTCTAATTGGATTTATATCATGGATTAATTTTTCTAAGGTTTCAGCAATTTCCTGAAGTTTGAGTTTTGTATTCTACTGACATCTTACATCCCCCTAATCGCAGGCAATTAGATTAACTTTGAGGTTAAAATCAACCAGATGGTGGTGGCAGATGCGGTCTAAATTGTCAAGTAAGTTTTAGAAAAGATATTTAGGTGACATCCTGTTTCGCTGGGGTTGCACCTCGCGGGGATTGGTCAGTGGTACAACCCCTTCCGAACAGTAAGATTATTTTGAATTTTGTAGCAATAATTAAAAACTTGCGGATTGCGCGCTGAATTGTTCATACATCCGCCGGACGGCTTCCGCCATCGCCTGTTCAGCGGGATTCGGCCAACCCTCGATTCCCGGGAAGAACTTTGCTAAATCGCTGTCGCTTTGGGGCACTTTATGTTTTTCGTGAACTTCGTAGAATAATTTTTCCGCATTCTCTTGTAGGTCACCCATAAATTTCAGAAGTTTATGAGCGGGTTCTTTATCGCAAACTCTCTCATGACCGGGGATGACATAATCGACATCGAGATGAATAATTCGCACTAAAGCCGCCGCCCATGTTCGATACACTCCTTGGCCGAGATATGGGAAGCGAGTGCTGACAACGTTATCTCCACAGAACACCACCTTCTCTTCTGGTATGTAGATGAAAGATGTTCCGACGGCATGCCCGCCTGTGTGAACGACGTGGATGGTCAAATTCCCCATGTTTAATGACAGTTCATCTGAAAAGATGATGTGCGGTCTGGGGACATCCATCTTTTGAATGGCGTCCTTCAATGTCTGCGGTCCATCGCCGGCAAGTATCTCTTTTGCCCTCTCTTGCGCGGAGATGCGAGCTATTTCCAACGGGCCGACGGAAAGTTCATTAAGAATGATGTTTTGGGTGAAAAAACCGTTAGTTGCCACGTGGTCAAAGTGATGGTCGGTGTTGATGAGATATACAATTTCTTTATCGCTGACCGACTTAATCTTTTCGGCGAAGTCCAAAGCATCTTCGGGCATGTAAGGGCTTTCGAGCATGACCGAGCCGCTGTCGGTGATAATCAAGCCCACATTGGTACCCGGATATCCCGTTTCGACATAGATATTTTCAGTTATTTTTTCCATAGCATGAAATCCTTTCGTACCTTGTTACACAAAATTTGACGAGTCTGTAGTGGCGGATTCAATCGCTTTCTCAACGACTGAAGTCGTCACTACAAATGTGGCAAAGTATTGATATAATCTACCGTTTTATACTCGCCCACGTTGCGGCTAATTTGCCTGCACTGCTGACGTCGGCCAAAATTCCCTTTTCCATATCTTCCTTAATCTCCTTCTCTGTAAGAGCTCTAGAATATACAGCGACCTCGTCGATAGTGCCAATCATGGCTGTTAAGCCCGTTTGAGCCTGGCCTATACGGAAGACTGCCTCAACGCTGTCTATATCGCCGCTCAAGTCAAACTCAATATCGAGTTCACCATCGACATACTGGCGTACTTTTTTGCCGTCGTAAACCCCGGCTACATGATGCCAGTCGCCTGGTTCTGGTCTGACTGTTTGTTTGCCTCTTGTGCCCTGCCAACCACCTTTGTGAATCCACGTTTCTATCATCCCATTCGTCCACTGCATGCAGTATCCGCCTTGATTCGCTGATGTTCGCCGACCCCATAGGTCAGAATCGCCCTGTACTGCATCTGGGTTAATCCAACCTTCCATCGTAATTCCCTTAGTGATATTCAGGATTTCTTCCGCGGGAAATTCCACAGATTGACTAGCGGCGCTAAAAGCGATAGCACTTCCTACCTTGCCAGCCTTAGCCCACTTGGCTCCGCCTTTAATCTCGCCCTGAAGCTTGTTTCCGCTTTCGTCATTCACTTTATCACCGGCGCCTTCGGAAAAAGAGCAATATAACACCAAAGCATCATCTCTGATAGCTTCTCCAAGAGAAGGAAAAATTATCATGCTGACCATCAATACGGTCAAAATCATATTTCTCATTTTTTTACTCCTAATACTTTCCGAGCTCTCTCATGTAGGTCGAGACTCACATCTCGACTATAATTTGTCGAATTTGGAAATTCGACCTACAATCTATAGTGCTTCCAGTTCCTCAATAATCGCATTGAGGCGGCTGCGGACTGTTGGATATGAGACACCAAGTTCCCTTTCCATATCCTTAATATTGCCGCGACTCCTGACGAAAAGGAAAAGAAATTTCAGACTTTCCTCAGATAGTTTGCAAAACGGGCAGGGCGCATAATTTCCCTCAATCGCCGTTTCGCAAGCTGGACATCGCAGACGCGTAATGATTAAATTTTGTCCACAACCAGGGCATTTTTCTATGATTTTGCGCAAGCTATTGCCTCTAAACTAATAATTTGTAACCTTCCAAAATATACCTTTCATTCATTAAATTGTCAAGTTTAAAATTGCTCTTATTCTACTCATAAAAAAAGACTTGATTTTC
>DTYX01000471.1 GCA_012961655.1 Candidatus Poribacteria bacterium | reverse complement strand
GTTGGGGAGAGTATTGGTCACCTGTCGCTGTGGAAATCGGGACATTGACTGCGGGGTCAGTGGGCCAACCGCCAGCAGCTTGGATCTCAGCAACCCCTGACTCAATGGGAAATCCTTCTGTCGATACTGTATCAGGGGATTTTACTGTGATGTAGGAGCTATCTGCCATCTTTACACCGACACTGTTGCCGGCAGGCGCGTCTGAGGCGATGTCCAGAGAGATGTAGAAAGTATCTGGCTCCTCGACGGTAATTTCGCGCGTGACCTGGAAGGTGATTGAACCATCAGAGAAGGCGCCGCTATCTATGAGAGTTTGTTGGTCGCTTTCCAGTAGTTTGACCAGCGAAACATCACTATCATCGCCTTCGCCTGTGCGGTCGAGTTTGAGGGAGTCGATGGTGATTTTGCCGTCGGCATTGTCTCCTTGTTCGACGTTTAGGTCTAATTGTTCCATTATTACATCGGTTTGACCTTGAGTGACGGTGGAAGGAGCGTGGCTGGCGCCTGAGACGATGAGCGTGTCTATTATGGAACCCAGTCCTGCCCAGTCAGCGGGATTATCCCATTTGTCACCTTGGAATTTCGGCCCTTTGGGGCCACTTAAACCATCTTTGAGTTTCCCATCATCAATTTTCCAATCAGCGCCCCACTTACCAGAATAATTATCCGCCCAAAGAGGTAGATTTCCATCTTCCAAAATAAATGGCTCATCCCATTCTATATCTTGCCTTGGGCCTATATGTCTTCCATTAGGAGTGGTAAGGTCGAATAATCTGGGAAGTTCTCTTAGATGTATTCCATTAAAACCGTTATCAAAATAACCCGCATGCGAGCCTAATGCGACATAAACGATGGGATGAGTATCAATTTTTTCTACCTCATTCCAAGCTCTTGTTACCTCATCTCCGCTATCGTGGTGCGCTGAGTAGGCTGCATATCTGGGAATTAACTCTTCTCCTTGCAGTTCTAAAAAAATTGTAATCATTTCCCAGTCGCCTTCGTGGATATTCAATCCAAATTTATAAGCGCCCCAGGGATTGTAAGCGTAAAAAAACCAATACTGAAGGACGGTATAACCATTATCCTCAGTCTGGCGTCCGTAATAAATGATGGACTTATCTATGATTTTTTTATATTCCTCTAATGCAGCTTTGGCATAAGGCTTAAATATTTTCTCGAATCCACCCCATTCTGGTTCAACAGCAGGGAGAGAAAATGGCGGCTTACTTTCTTCATCGAACCAAAGATAAAAATCAGACCAATCACCTATTCTGGGATCCCCCAAGAAAGCTAGTTTTACTTTGCCCTCGGGAACAAGTGGTCTATCTATCCTTTTATGCCACAAACTACAGCGTTCCTCTACATAAGGTTCCAAATTCATTGGAACATAATTATCATATTTATCACTGGGATGTAGATATAGAATTGGTTCATACTCTCTGAGCAAGGTTCTTGGTTCTTGAGATAAAGCCAAGGAATTCACATATAAAATAGACAGTATAACCAATACAGTCAAACAATATTTTTTTCTATTCACTTTTATTACCTGGTTAAATCACGCGGTATTTCCAATTCGTACTTCGTAATTCGTTTACTCCCGTTCTTTCCCAGACTTTAACAAATTTATTGGGGATAATTCCTTTCTCTTCTGACCTGTCACATTTAATTATCCAGTGATAGTCTATGTGGTTGCGGGGAAATATATCCATCATCTCGCAGATGGCCTCCGATACTTGTATATCAGCCTCATAATTATCACCGGTCATAACCGCCCACAAACGCAGATTATGAGGGTTTTTGTAAGCCCACAGGCTTTCAAGTTCTTGGATGGGTTCAAGTTTTTCTATGAAAGCCTTGATGGCGGCATCGACATCTGTCGGCAGTGGGTGCAATGCAAAATGACACACGCCTGGGGGCATAGCTTCGATTTTAGCGTGTAATTCTGCATCTATCTGTTCGTATTCTCCTGCATCAACCGCTTCGAAATCCTCTGATACTTCTCTAAGATTATCCAGAAAACGGTCATCCTTCATCGCTTCTTTTAGTTCGTTGATTTTCTGCTTAAAAGTATCCTGACTTTTCTTGATAATCAAAATCACTTCCACTATTTCGTTTTCAGGTATATACGAAGGGATTTTTATTTTTATCTCATGGTCTTTAGGTATCTTTACTATTTGTTTGATTGCTTCCATAGTTTTATCACTCCTTGTAACAAAGGAATCAGAAGCAAGGGTTACTAGCCAATCTAAATCTTTCATGCAACACTCTCTAATGGCGATCGGCTGGTCTGACAGGGATTTCCACTCCGACTTGACGGATATATGGCCGTGCCGTCGGTTCAGCTTGCATTGCTTCCTGGATTACCTGCTTTCTATCCGGTCCAACAGCGACCAACTTGCCATGGCAGAAGGCGACAAATTGTCCATTGTATTTTTCCAGCAGGGATGCTTCTTCCTGTTCGTAAGCGTCGCGATTTTGCTCAAACTCGTCAATTACCGCACGAGTATAATCGTCTAACTGTGGCTCAGAGCGCACTTTTGCTATTTCTTTTCTAAGCTCGGCAACCTCTTCAACTAATCTGTCAACTTGCTCGTGAAGATATGATGCTTCGGGTGGAGAGACATCAGAGTGGCGTTTCTCATCCACAACCTGTTCAAGTTGTTCTAAGGCTTCCGCTGCCTGTTTACGAACCCATTGGTCTGTGTCTTCGAGTAGTCTCTGAACAAATCCCTTGAAGCGAATTTTTCCTGACTTACCGAGCGTATAGCACATTTCACCACGAAGTTGTGGCTCTTCATCTGTTAATACTTCATCTGCCAAATCCTCCAAGACTTCATCGTCAACCCATTTTACCATTTGCGAGATATGTTGTAATCGCGAGAATCGCTCGTTGGTCTCAACCGCCGTCCAAAACTGAGCAACCAATCCTTTAGCGAAGGCACTCTGCACAGATTCAGATATCCTCTCAGCTAACACTGGGAAGTCTTGGGGTGACGCAGATATGACTGGAAGCACTGATTCCTTTATCATTCGCCGTTGAAGGTCATCAAGTTTTTTGAGGCGGAGTTGTAACTCAGGTTTGTCACGTAAAACCGCAGAATCTGGCCCAGTCAACTTTCTTATCTCGCCGTACATGCCGTAGACAATTTTGTACATCCTATCAGCAGGTATTGATTCAATGCTATCTTCCACACCGGGCAAGGCTCGCTTGTGCTCAAAGCTATTTTTAAGAAGTACTATTATAACAGTAGCAATGAAAGCAAGTACTATGGTGATAAGAACATTAGGCCAGAGTGCCATTTTAAGAAATTGCAAAATTTGTAAGAATTGCTCCATCTCTTTCCACCTTCCTAAATCAATTTCATCCCAAGGGAGACCATAAGGAATCCTAAGACGAGAGTAGCGAATAAATATCCATATTGACGCATCTTATTCTTGGTTGTCGCGGTGATATGTCTCAGAATTTCTTGCTCTCTTTGATATTTTTGGAATAAACTAACCGTAAGCATGAAAATCAGAACAAGGATTAAAGTGATTGCGAGTGTAGCCGAACCCAAACTACTCTTGGGAGAAAAATATTGGCAAAACTGAGAATTTCCATCAAAGACAGACTTGGAGAAGAACGCGAAACCTATTGAACAAAACTCTATCCCAATTCGTTCTAATGGCCTCCCAAGTTCTGCCCTGGCAGCGCTATAAACAACCAGTTTAACGAAGAGAAGTATGAAAAGTAGGATGATGGGAAAATACATGGCGTAGTTTGATATTAGAGAATCGATGAATCGGAGAAAAATGTTAGATGTAGCACCAGGCATAATTTGTTCCCCTATTGGCTATTTGGATGAGGTAACACTCATTGAGTTCTGAGAGTTTTATCTCAACGATATTGTTCCATCCACGGATGACTAACGTCAATCAACTGTTCCATCACCGCTTCTTCAGTCGCCGGAACGATGATTGGTTCTGTTGCCGTTTGAAGTGCGCGGTCTGGGTCTTTGAGGCCGTGTCCAGTCAGAACGCAAGCTATCGTCGAACCTTTTTTGAAGTACCCTCGTTTATTCAATTTAATTACGCCAGCCACTGACGCCGCTGAAGCGGGTTCGACAAAAAGACCTTCCAAACTCGCCAGCATTTTGTAGGCTGTTATGATTTCATCGTCAGTAATTGTGTCAATGATACCGCCAGATTCATCCCGCGCGGCTTCCGCTGATTTCCAGTTAGCGGGATTGCCGATTTTTATGGCGCTAGCGATTGTTTTCGGTTTTTCAATTGGATGTCCCGCGATGATAGGCGCGGCGCCAGTAGCTTGAAATCCCAACATCTTCGGAAGAGTGTCTATCATCCCACACTGTTTATATTCTTTGTATCCCTTCCAATAAGCGGTGATGTTGCCCGCGTTGCCGACTGGAATAGCATGGTATTCTGGCGCACCGCCGAGATGGTCGCAGATTTCAAAAGCTCCAGTTTTCTGTCCTTCGATTC
>DTYX01000470.1 GCA_012961655.1 Candidatus Poribacteria bacterium | reverse complement strand
TTCGGCAAATTTCTATTGTAAAAACTCATATTGAGCAGGTGTTAACGAAATAAAATTTAATATTGTCAGAAAAACCACAGAGGCACGAAGAGAGGGAGATTCCACGGAGATTTTTTCTCTCTGTGTCTCTGTGTCTCCGTGGTTAAAAAGAGTTGAAACGAAAACGAGATGAACTTCTTAGTGAAGATTTTGTCCGATATGGCGGTGGACATTATCAATGCGATGTGCTAGGCATAGAATTTCACCTCTTCGTGATAAATGAGTTTCCGATTGAAAAGGAATACTACGCCTGGCTTATCTTCTCCGAAGGCAAACAGTATGAGAAATTCAAAGAAAAGCTAATCTATGAGATAGTAGAAGATGATACTCTTCAAGTCTATCTTGAATTAATGAATGAATTGGAAAAGGAGGGAAAAGAAAAAATGGCTTACGAGATTCTAAGAAGAATTTTAAGCGAGCTGAAGGCACTCTCACAATTCTCGACGTAAGCGCGTCTTCCGACAAAAGTCAAAATTTGACAAGGAGGTACGGGTTATGAACATTGAGCAAACCAAAACCAGAATTTTGGAAGCAATAAACGAGCTTTCACCGGAAGATCTGGCAGAACTACAGCTTTTTCTTGATTTTTTGCAATTCAAAGAACAGCCAAAAGCTTTTGAAAAATCTTCCCAGAATATCGTCAAGTTGGAGGGGCTATGGAAAGACTTGCCGTTTGACATCACAGATGATGATATTCGGCAGGTACGTCGCGAATTTACACTCTCCCTACAAAAACGACGGGAGAAACTTTAATGGATTATCTTGTGGATACGGTTGCTTTAGTGAGACACCTACGCGGCAAAGGAAAAATTGGCAATCGCGCCCGCCAGATTCTGCGGGAAGCTGATGCAGGACAGCATATCATTGCTATTTCTGCCGTCACGCTGATGGAAATCCTTTATCTAAAAGAAAGTCGTAGAATTCCAATAGATTTAAACGACGTTCGTTGGCTGCTAACACAGAGTATCAATTATCGCATTGTTCCAATTGACTTTGATGTTGTGGCGACAGCAGCTTCAGTAGATGACGTGCCTGAACTTCACGACCGGCTTATAGTTGCAACTGCAAAATGGTTAAATATCCCAATTTTGACAAGTGACTCTGTTATCCAAGCATCACGCCATGTGCAAACGTTTCGGAAAAACAGATTTAGTGTGACCGATTTAGAAAAACCGTCAGTAAGCGAATTGGGCATGCAAGAACTTCCAGCGCACCTTGTGAAGTATATGTTAAGAATTCCCTGGTCGATAGTGTTCCAACTGAGAAAGGGGGACAGTTTGAAAATTGAATGAGGTTGATTTACAACAAGCTATACAGAGGAGACATGGACATGGATAAACGAGAAGCATTCCGTGTCATCGAAGAAAGCCAACCCAAGCATACCTATCGCGGCGCTGTTATCGGTTGTGGGCGTATGGGTAGCACAATCGACGATGAACACATCGGCATGCCGCATTATCCTTGGCCCTGGGCGCATGCGCCGGCCATGATTGAAGCAAGGGGGGTGAAATTGGTGGCTGGGTCTGATGTAGATACGGCGAGGTTGGAGGATTTCAAACGCCGTTGGGGCGTGACTGCGCTCTATACCGACTTCCGTGAGATGGTCGAAAAAGAACAACCTGATATCGTCAGCGTAACGACCCGGCCAGGGCCGCGGGCGGAGATTACCATCGCCCTGGCTGAAATGGGCGTCAAGGCGGTCTTTGCAACGAAACCGATGTGCAACAGTCTGGCGCAAGCCGATGCTATGATAAACGCCTGTCGGAAAAGCGGGACAATCCTCGCCATCGCTTGCCACTTGAACTGGTACAACTGGTATACCAACGCCCGGCAGGTCATCGCTGACGGCGTAATCGGGCGACTGCTGTCGATGATTTGCCATAGCCCGTCCAGCCTATCAAATTTACATAGTCACACTCTGGCGTTGTTCCGGCTATTCGCCGGCGCCCCAGCGAAGTGGGTATTCGGGCACATGGATAACGATGAGCGGGCAGCCAGTGACAACGACCTGTCTGGCTCTGGGTACATTGTCTATGAAAATGGTGTGCGAGCATTTATGAATTCGCACTCAGAGCGTTCGGGATTAGGCTGGACTTTGGAATTCATCGGCGAAAAAGGACGCATCATCTCGCGTAACGCCCATGCTCAATTTGAACTCTGGAGCACACATCCCGAAACGAGAGGACCAATTCAATGTCAGTTCCCAAACCCGTGGCATCCACGCAGTTCGATGGTAGATGCAATCGAGGGCATCTGCCGCTCCATCGAAGCGGGCGAAGAGAAAATCTGCCCAGGTGAGTTCGGCAGAGAGGCTTTAGAGATAGCGATTGCCATGCGCGAGTCGCACCGGAGCGGCGGTGTTAAAATCGAGTTGCCGCTGGAGAATCGGAATTCGCGTATTGGGTAAATGATTATTTTTTCAGACGGAGGGTTGTTGCATCTTTTGGTTAATTCATATCTGAAATTTTGGGTGATTTCGTAATGAATAGAGCGCTTAAAATTACTCTGATTATTTTAATAATCTTCACTTTTGCCGATTGTCGTGGCAGAAAAGATGATAAAGTTCAGAAACCGAAAGCGGAGGTTGGGTCGGCGGGGATGGTGAAGATACCCGCCGGCGTTTTCAAGATGGGTAGCGATTCTGGAACGGAACTGGAAGCGCCAGAAAGATTGGTTACAACTGAGGAATATTGGATAGATAAATTCGAGTATCCGAATATCTTGGGTGAAATACCGCTCGTCAACGTGACCTGGTACGAAGCGCGGGAAAAATGTCTCGAACAGGGCAAAGACTTACCTACTGAACGCCAGTGGGAGAAAGCTTGTCGCGGTCCGCAGGGATTTGTATATCCCTATGGTGATGAATATGATAAAAGAAAATGCCGAAGTGAAGTGCCTTGGAATGAGGGACCGTCGGTTTCAGGGACTTATCGTGACTGCGTTTCTGGATATGGGGTCTATGACATGAGCGGCAATGTAGCTGAATGGACGCTTGGCGAATCTGTCGAGGAACGCGCTGTGCGCGGTGGCTATTGGCAGCGCATAGGTTTTTATACCCGTTGTTCCCACCGGATTTTCTTTCATCCGACATATTCCGCCCCGAATATCGGATTTAGGTGTGTCAAGTCAGCGGGAAAGGCCGGAAAAGCGCCAATTCCTGGGTTTCAGAAAACCACAACTTATTGGGCGGGATTAAAGCGGAAGATTGAGGAGGTATGCGAACAATATGGTGCATAAGATAGCGAACTCAGAACGCGGCATGACGTTCATTCAAGC
>DTYX01000469.1 GCA_012961655.1 Candidatus Poribacteria bacterium | reverse complement strand
TCTAAGCGTCGAAGCAACACATCGCAAGTTGGAAACTTGCGCCACCATTGGTCGCCTAAGAAAGTGCAAAAGATTATTTGAAACTCGCTTGCTTATTGTTACATTTATATCATACAGAGTCTCAGAAGTAAAGATTTTTATTTGACATTCATGGAGTTTATGTCTCTTGTACACCATAATTAATCATAGAATTTAATTTTAGCTTAATGTTTCTATAACAATTCTATGTTAAATTATAGTGTTCCCTTCCCTTAAGCTGTTGGATGCCCTATCCCCCCTCAACTAGTTAAGGTTTTTTGATGTATCCGCGTGGAAAATGGGTATCCATCAGCCTTTAATTAAATACCTATCCGGAAAGTCGCAGCCACGGGCTTTACACTCATAGGGGACGAGACTATATATGCGTGATTCTCTGGACGGACTCTTGTTACTAGATATGTGGGTAAAGGGGCTCTAATACCATTTGATTGAAACCATCCTTAAACGTTTGCGTTTCTTTTTACAAACTGTCTTTTGAGGTATTACTTGCGTTAATCGATTCTGTCATTCGTCGGCAAGGGATAATATCCCATGCCTGTCCTTGCCTTTTTTCATGCCTTAAAGACCAAACGCCATATGCTATTAATGCCTCACGTGCATTCGTTTCACTCTCTATCCAGGCCGACTATATGTTGTCATTCGTCAAGGCAATTTGGGACGATTCTACGCATCTGAGATTGATTAAAAATCGTGTCCTGGTCTTTTATTTCGAAACTGCTTTTTTCATAAGGAAGACTAGAGATGATTATCTTAAGTATATGCGCATTTATGGTACTCATGATGATAATAGCTGGAGTATTGCTTTCCAAGCTGGCGGAAATTTCAACGGAAGATAAAGGCAAATATACATGGATTTGGGGGGGCATCATAATTATTGCTATACTAGTAATTCCATTATTGATTCTAAGTATAATCGTTATATTGATTCAATATCCAGAATTGTCCGGCGCATTTAAAATCTTACTTGGTCAAGAGGAGTGATAAGATGTGAAACGGCTTTTCGCGTATAACATTATTACAACTATTATAGTTTTTTCCTCTTCTTTGGGACTGTCCTTGAGCGAAGCGAAGGAATGGTCGCAAAATTATCCTCAGGATGAAACAGGTTGGGCGCTTTTGATTGCGGTATCAGATTACACCGACGAAAATATTTCTGACCTCGTTCTGAAGGATAATATGCTAAATAGGTTAAAAGCCGCTTTGGTAAATGTCGGCGGTTATAATCCAAAACATATTGAAACTCTCTCAGACGGGCAGAATAACCGCGCAGCAGTACAATCCACGCTTTCTGACCTCTCCGTTAAAATTGTCAATTCAGACACTTTTCTGCTTTACTTCCGCGGTCATATCAAAAAGCATCCGCGTGGCAATGCAATATTTTTTCTACCGCGAGATGCGAAAAAGAATGTTTTCGAAAGTTATATCAAGGACAGTCAGTTGAATGACTGGTTGGATAACATAAAAGTCAGGAGTAAAATTGTAATCATAGATTGCTATACGGACGATGAATTCATCGATGCGTACCGTGTGAATCGCGAAACTCTGGGGACAGCCGCTATCTTTTCCGTTCAACCTGTTGCGGATGTAACTGCACCGGTGACATTCAGCCAAATGTTGCTGCAATCTTTGACCTGGAAGAGACCACAGGACAATGAAGACACCGATGAAAACCGCATCGTGAGCGTCGGAGAGGTCTACGAATATATCTATAACAATTTTGCAGGTATCGGAGTTTTAGCTGCGACAGATGACATGAACACCGGGATTATAAAACTTCCGTCAATGTTACAAATTAAAACGGAACCACCAGGCGCATCTGTCTTTATCAATGAAAAAGAATCGGGAACAACGCCAATTCGGATAATAGATGGTCTAAAAAAAGGAACATACAAGATAAAAGTAAATCTGCCGTTGTATCTCATCCCTGAAGAGCGTTCAGTACAGATTCAGGAATTACGCGGAGAATCTGGGAACGTTTTGATTCAACTAACCCCGATAAAAGTTTACGGTAGAATCGTTGACCAACAGGGAGATGTCATTGAAGATACGTTTGTCTCTATTGATGGAACGCAATATGCCCAAAAGGCGGACAATGATGGCAATTATAGCTTTGAAAATTGGCAGCGACACGGATTGCTGGAAAATGGAAAATCTTATACCTTGAAGGCAGAAAGTAGCAAGGGGCCACATTACGGGGAAGCAGATTTTATTTTCGCGGGAAATGAACATATTCAACATAATATCATACTAATTAAACGAACCTGGTTTGATATCGCACAGGCGCATTTTGATACAGGAGATTACCAGAAAGCCGCGGAGGCTTTTCATCTTGGAGTGGATAAATCGACGACTATACCTGATATTTCGCCTGAGTTTGCCGATATTTTATTTGGATATTTTACTAAACTCGTAGAATTACAACCGCAAAAGCTGAATTATCTTAAAGCAACTGCAAAGTTATCTGATAAACTGAATCTGCGCGATGAATCGAAGATATACTGGCAAGGAGTCAAAGAACAATCCACAGTGGGCAGTCCTGAGTATACTCAAGCAAAACAACGTCTCAAAGAGTTGAATTTCATGAGATTACCGATTATCATTGCGATTGGGGTTGTTATTATCCTGGTAGTCTTTTCTGCCTGGCGAACTAGAAGGACAAAGGGGCAAAAGGGCTAAAAGGTTAAGGAACAATTGCCCTCTTGCCATTTTGCCATCTTGCCTCCTTGCCACTCCTCTATTATACCACAAAAACAGCATTAGCTTTCACATTCTGTTTCTAAATATCTAATGAAGATAACCCTTGATGATTTGGTAAAATTGTTGTATTATTTTACTATACTTTCGCAAATTCTTGATAATGTCAGTATTGTACCTCCGCTTTGCGGAGTTGGTGGGATTTATTGTACTATTCTGTTGAGTTTTTATCAGCGCGGTCTAAAAATCTGCGGCTCTATAGATTTTATTAAGCTAAAATTAACATCTATAAATTCGGAAAGGTAAAGGGAATGTCTGGTATATTTTTTAGTAAAAAGAAGCAGATTGAATCTTTAGAAATAAAGTTGCAAGAGACGAAGAATCAATTGGCTGAAATGCAGACGAAAAATAGTAGTTTATTAGAAAATATTAGCCAATTAGAGAGATATAAAGACGATTTTAATGAAATCAACTCAGAATATAATAAGCTAAAAGAAAAAAGCCGATTAGAATTGGAAAAAGCAGTTGATAAAAAAATCAAAGAACTCGGCATATCTAAAAATAAATTTGCACAATTGATGGCTGACCGCGAGGAACTTATTGAATTATACATTGATAAACTATATTCTTTAGCGAAACATTTTGCTCTGGAAAGCAAAGAAAACGGCGAAAATAGAGGTCTGTTTGTCATATTGGTTGATGAGAGAAATCTTGACGATAATAACTTTTCCGTCTTCCATGAGGGGCAGATAGAACACTTAAATCAGGAATGCTATCTTGGCATAGACCAAATACCTCATATCTTTTCTCCTGCAATCAAAGAAGTTTTTACCTTTATGGGGGAGAAAGACGAAAGCATCGATAGAGATGGAAAGGTAATAGGATATGATGAACGAGATGGGGCGCTGCTGGTAAATTTAAAAGGTGTTGCATTTATGTCGAGGATGATGGTGGAGGGTGTGCGCACTCATAAAGTCTACGACAAAGTCGAACCGCTTTTGGAGGGTAACGCCAAACACAATGCCGCTCTTTATGCCTCATCCCTTGATGAAGTCATGGCTGTAATCGTTATTAGTGAGGAAACCAGTAAAGTAACTCTCTTCAGGGATGGCAAATTCGTCAAATCTTATGACACTTACGCTGATATTGAGAAAACACGTATAGAGGTTTTTGGTGAGGGGGAAAAAAGGGAAACAAAAGTTGTTCCCATGAAAAAGCCTATTGCTATCGACAACTCGGGGACAGAAGAGATTTTGTCAGAAGAGGTACAACCGGATTCGCAGGTATCGTCTCAAGTGGAACATCCTGCGTATGAGGAGCCCGTTTCACCCCAGTCATCAGGTGGGTGAGCCGCGATAAACGGATGCTGACTTCGGAACTGCTTAGATACCAAATTCAAAATGGACAAATTTTTGTCATTTATGTCAACCCGGATAGCGAAAAATATCTGAAGATTGCCCAGGATATCGGTGAATTAACCGCGGCGCTAGAAGAATATGAGTCTTATGACCCGGAATATCGTATAAAGCGCGGGCTTGCCAAGATTCTGGAAAATAAAGTAGGGGCAGTGCCTCTGTGCCTGCCCGAACTGCCCCATACAATTACGCGAAAAGCAGCCATCGAATCTCTATCGAAAAAATTGGGCATCAGCTTTCAACAAATTATCAAAGGTATGTATGCGGACCTGAAAGAAAACCACGTGATGACTGAATTTGACCCACCTTCCTCAGAATGGCTGTTAAACCGATACAACGTCGCTTTAGCGCAGGCGATGTTGTATCGAGCCAGCGAACGGCATTCAGATGGCGTTGTTCCTGCCAGCCCTGTTCCACTGCAATCGGTGGTGGATGGAAGCCGACTTACCGACGAATTCGGATTAAAGTCACACTACAAAGACCCAGGCGAATTACAGCGAGTTGGAGCGCGCTTTTGCACAAAAATTTTTAAAAACTAAGACAGAATGGACATTGGATTGACCTCAAAGATACTGTGATGATTCCCGATTTCGCCTTTGTGCATCCAGACGGCAGAAGAGCGATGATGGAAATCGTCGGTTTCTGGACGCCAGATTATCTCAGAAAGAAATTGAATAAACTACGGCGCGCCAGGTTGCCCAACATGGTGATAGCTGTTTCAGAAAAATTAAACAGTTCTGCGGATGACTTTGTGGACATCCCAGGTGAAGTTCTCTTTTTTAAGGCGTTTCCAGATTAATACTTCTTTCTACTTGCTTCCGTCAGAGATTTCCCCCTTGAAAGAAAGGTTAGAAAAACCGTCAAATCTGACGGTTGGAATTTGATATAGTGTAGATAATGAATCACTATGCTTTACTTATCCGAATATTCCCCTTAACCGTATTCAAATTAATTTGAGCTGTATTCTCGTTTAATGTTCCGCTGATTCTGTTCGGTTGTTTTTCCAAGTTTTCAAGTTTCAAATCACATTCAATCGTTCCGACGAGATTCGTCGCTTTGATGCTACAACTTGCGCTTGGGTCAATTTTAAGGGTGATATTCCCACCGACGGATTTGACATCGTAGACGCCGTTTTCCGCGATACTGCCCGTTATCTCTATATTTCCCGACACGCCGTTGATTTTTAAACTATCGAGCAAAACATCCAGCACTGAGACATTGCCATCGACGAAGTCCAGTTCAATTCCGCTCATCTCCTTAGGGATACGAATTGAATAATTTACAATAAGCTCATCATTGCCATCGCGGCTTTGGATGACCAAGTTTGTGCCCTCTTGAGTGATTTCGGGGCGAGTTTCATTCAATATCTCAGTTGCATCTTCTTCGTCAGTTGCTTCCATTTGTCTGGTTATTTCAATTTCCACTTTCGGTTCGTTCCAGGATTGCACTCGAATCGCGCCTTCTATGCTCGACAGAGAAATCTCCGTTACTTCACTATCCCCAAAACTTACTTGCTCCCTTGCAATTATTCTATGTCTTTCCTCTTCAACATCATCAAACAGATGATTTACGTGTTGGACTGCTTGGGGAATTCTGCCTCTTTGAAAAACCTCTGCCAACCGCACTGCATCGGCCACTGGAATATCCGCATCTCTAGCAGTTTGTGCCGCCTCTTCTGTAATCCTTTCAATAGTCAATTCGGCGATGCGTCCTTCTTCTAAATTTCTTTGAATTAAAGCCTGCCTCGCTCTGATTTCTTCGTGCTGTTCAATCTCTTCAGGCATTTCCGCTTGCTCTAAGAAATCATCTCGTAATCGCATTCGTGGCAACTGTCCAAACTCGTCGATTGGCATCGTAATTTGTGGACGCCTTTGAGTGAACAATACTTCTCGTTCGCTAAATTCCCGTTCAGGCGGCGGTTCGATTGGAACATAAGTAGAAACTAATTCGTCCTTTTTCCGCTCGTATAAATCTTGGATTGTTTGCAAATCGCCATCGCCGGCATAAGTCAAACTTGTAAAACTCGCTTTTCGGTTCGGCGAAAGCCCTACGCCCCAAATTAACGGCTGTAACACGAAATGAGTGCCTATCCGAGGGTAGTAAATCTCTAAACAGTCGATGACATCGGTTGGAAATAATTCGGCATAGGCTCTGCCGTTATATGTTACCGCACACCAACCCTCTGTTGGAATGACAAACTGTTTAAAACCAACTTCTGAAAATTTTCCCGATAGAATGCCATCTTCGAAGGGAATATGGTATTCGTTCTCTCTGAAGTCATCGCCCAGACACAGTTCAGGATGGATACCAAAAGTGAATTTATTGAATTTAAAATCGATATTGATGAAACTGTATTCCACCTGTAAAATCGGTTCAGCGTCATCCAAAGTAACGCGCTTCTGCAACAACACTTTGCTGAAAGGCGTCGATGATATGGTTGACAAAATCACCCCGTTTGTAATTTCCTTCACCCGCCAGGGTGTATTCCACAGCGTCCCTGGCGCTTTACCGACACATTCTTCGATGCCGCCGTGTTCGATATATGCTCCGAATCGCACCGATTGAGGATACGTCCTGTGCAGAAACGTGAAACCCTCCGTTTGGATGTCGAGGATGCGCCCGCCCAATTCCGGCAGTAACATCACCGACATCAGTTCGTTTTCGACAATCAATTGCGGCTGTCCCGCATTTAGTCTATCTTCATGAAAAATTCCGGCTGCCATTATTCTTCCCTCCTTCTAAGTTTGAAACCGAGGCCATCGACGAAAAACCTCTCCATTTGCTCCTGCGCATCTTCGGGCAACTCAAACCAACTTTCATCCACCTCTACATTCTGAATCTCCGCCATCCCGGGTTCAAAAGATTCCATCTCTTCTCTCGTAAGCGGAAGGCTTGTCAATCCTGTGTATTCATTCAAAGAATAAGGCAGCCGCAGAAAGTGTGTGGGCGACCAAAGCGAGCCATCCACGTGTTCCGCTTCTGAGAGAGTGGAAATCATATTAAAAACCCTTTTGAATTTTGCATCGGAAAACGGTTGAGGAAAGACTTCATAGGGAAGGATGATGTGTGGACCAGAACCGCCGCTGAATTTGACACGGTAGGGAACATCATAACGGTCCAGAAAATCCGTAATTCGCATCCCCTGCCGAAAGGCTTCCTTGTAATTCACCTTCGCATCGATGTCAAACACCATATCGGCGCCGAAGAGGGCGCGCGTTCGGCGCAACATCCCTCCATTTTCAGTATATCTGCCGACGGTTCCATGAAAGGCGGGATAATTTCTCAGAACTGGTCCCTCCTGTTCATCTAAACACATCTTGGCAATCTCTAAAATCTGTTCTGGACTACGGAAACCCGGACCATCTCCGCGCCCGCGTCCTAAGATGCTCGACTGCATAACAACGACAGTCTCTCGAGATTCGCCGTATCGAAATATCGCTTGCTGAATGTCCCGTCGCTCTTCGCCGTAGTAACCCAAGACATCCTCAGCAGTTAAAATGTATCCTAACATCGTTGCATCTCCTTTCTCTTAGATAATATCGAAGATAAAATTACATAAATTCGTATTTGGTAGTCGCGCGCCCACGCGCGCGTATGCCTTTTCATACACGGGCGCGCTAAGGATATATACGCTCGTCGATTGCTCCAAAGATAAAGCAATCTTAGACAGTGTCGTTTTCCTTTGCCACTGCCAGCTTTTGCGAGAACAACCTTTCGTCCAGCAGTGCGACACAGCCGCGACCCTGACTTTCGGGAAGTCTACGGGTACATTGGCACAAGCCAGTACGAATTGCTGCCTCACATGGAGGTAATACTATGCCCCCGAAACCAAACAGAAAATCTCTCTACCTCTTTCTCTCCATTCTTTACAGTTCAGTTTCTGCAGTTCAAGAAGTTGAATGTATTATCTGCTGCTTAGCGCACAGATTATATTTCCACAGTCCTGATAGCACTTTGAATCCTTCCGCCTCAACCTCCGCTCTCAAAGCCGGAGGCTTAAGATGTCTTCGATTTGGGAGATACCACACACCGTCAATTTTGACAGCTTCTTCATAATCATCTGGACTTTCCTTGAGTCTGATGTAGACAATGCTGGTTTTCGCATTGATAATCCCGCTTCCGTATTTGTTGTAGACCCAGCCGGTTTCTGCATCAAGAATATGAACTTCTTCGCAGAATCTTTTAACGGACTGGGTGATTTGGGTTTCGGACACAGGGATTTCCCAGAGGCAAAAGCGGCTGGCAAAAATAGATTCTTTTTTTAGCCACTGATTCACACGGATTTTCACTGATTTTATCCGTGGCTAATTCAAAAAAGTTATTGCCAAATTCCCACCACGAAAGGCGTCTTAGGGAATTTCCTGGGACATTCATAATGACGCGAAGCCTCGAAACTTTTCGAAAAATTTAATCACTTCCGTGTTATTTTCAGGCTGAATCCTGCTCATCCGAAAAACAGTTAGCCAACTTCAGTTTTCACAGGTTTGTTTGCTTGGTTCGGCGCCCTTCACCAAGTTCTGGTCTTCTTCAACATAGTAAGGAGAATCCTTCAACTCCTCATACTCCTCTGGGGTTAGAGCAAAAAGTAGGGTGATGTGTATGAAAAGGTCATAGTCATCCTGAAGTCCGTGAAACAATGCCCTGTCAGCAGCATCCTGACGCTTATTTCTTGAAAGAGAGCGCCACTTTTCAGAAATAACCCAAACATCGAAATTGCGTCCATAGCCACGACGCACAAGCACCTTAACGTCAGGCGCAACCTTCTTGAGACCCTCCCTGAGAACTTCAGCAATCTTTAACGCCTTTCTCTTTGCTGTATTACTTCTAGAAGCCATCTTCGTATCACCTCCATTCCTATCCACTGGCAAATTGCCGCCTTCAGCATGCACTCAATTACATAACCCCCTAAATACACTGCGCCATCGTATCGCTTATTTCGCAATAGGACTCTCGCATCTCCACGTCGCCTCTCTGCAATATGCATCAATACTGACCGCCGCTCTAACCATCCTATCCTATCCATATTCTCTTGCTTCTCCATCTTAGATCCGGTCACCTTACAGTTTTTCTCCATATAGGACAACCAGACTCGATTCATCACAATATCGCTGCCATTGCTTATGTCCTTCAATCATCTCAGGTGTCTCCAAAGCCCTGAGCCAATCTTCCCAACTATCCGCTTCAATTATCTCCACAATCTGGTACGGCTGTTTCCCAATTCCACCCTTGATTGTGTGGACATCAAAGCTTAAAATCCCAGGTTGGCTCATAACTATTTTCTTATCTATCTCGGATGACCATTTTTTGTAGTCGTCAAGCGAAATACCGTCATTCAGGTTATACATAATGAAAATCCGTATCATAAAATCTCCTTCTATTCATTGTAAAAGTTTGTCAATCTCGTTGCTTCATATAATCGTCAGAATTGTTGCCAATTCTGCTACAAGCTGGGGAATTTGTATTTTAGATTTTGTTATTGACAAAATTGGAAATATCGGGTATAATCTGCATCAATAGTGATTATCAAATCCGGGGGTAAAAGCTATGCATCTCGAAGACTATTTTGACTTCCTTGCGCCGAATGATATTCGGCTCAAGGGAACGCGAATTGGTATAGAAACGATTCTCTACGATTTCATCCATCGCAGTCAGTCGCCGGAAGAGATTGCCAACACCTATCCCTCTCTAACGCTTGAGCAGGTGTATGCGACGATTACTTACTATTTGCACAAGAAAGAGGAGGTCAGCAACTATCTTACCGAGTGGCTCGAGTGGGGAGACCGTATGCGTGCTGAGCAGGCCAAAAATCCCACTCCGGCAATGCTAAAGTTACGCGAAATCCGCAAAAAATACGGGACAGCGCGTAACTATCTTGAAGCCAAGCGCCATGGACTCACATAAATTCATCCTTGATGAACATGTAAACCCTCGCTTAAAGGCAACAGTGCATCAGCAAGACCCTGAAATCGTTGTATGGTGCATTGGCGACCCCGGCGCGCCACCACGCGGTACGCCTGACCCGGATATTTTACTCTGGTGTGAAGCCAAAGGCTTCTCGTTGGTAACGAACAACTGAGCTTCGATGCCTGTTCATTTTCGAAATCACCTCGCCGCAGGTAGGCATGTGCCGGGAATATTCATTTTGAACGCCAAGATGACGATGGGTCAAATCGTTGAAGAACTGACTTTAATTTGGGGAGCTTCTGAACCGGACGAGTATTTTGATTTGGTAAACTTTCTTCCTGTCAGTTATTGATTGTCGTCAGAAGCATTTTGGCTACTCCTTTATGAGCGACTACTTTTTATCCGCCCAAGCTTTTTCTTTTCCTAATTGTCAACTTCTGCTAATGTTTTCCAGATAGCATTTGGCAGAACCCGACGATGCGGGTTAGAGAATAGGGAGGAATTCTCGTTCAAACCTGCGTCATATCTCGTTCTTTGATGAGCGGACGTCAAAATTCGCAAAACTAATGGATAGAGCAATACGCTCGTACCTGCCAACATCGCTCATCACCTTTTGGGGATTGAGCTTCCTCCAAATTTGTTGTTCGATTGCAGTTAAATTACTATTTTTCAAAGCTATATTTCCTTTCTTGGTGTGAACGGAATTCGGAATTACAAAAAACAAGCAAGAAGGATCGCGCATTCATGCTTGGAGTCAATCATCAATCCATTCACTTCGCCGCTATTCTATAACCTCTTTTCTAAAAATCAGCGTCTCGCCGTCGCACGGCGTTTCCATTGTTGACTTACTATAACCGTGACTAATAAACACATCCTCACACTCATCATTCCGGAGGCTGGGAACTATAAACGCAACCTTTCCACCACATCTGGTAACACGAGTAGTTTCTTGGACAGCATGGTTGATATCCTCTATGAGTACACGCCCCTCCCGCATAGCGGTGATGGCGGCGGAAGAAACATAGTACCGTTCATACAACGCCGTAAAATCCACAGTCTGTCCCCCGTGGACGGGGGACCACAGAGGGGCGGATTCCCTCACCTGATGCGATTCCGCTAACAACTGTTTCCAGTCGATATCGCCGAGAACGTGCATCAATTCGGTATCCTCGGTAATATCGATTTTGATGGCTTCGGAACCTGTGATGTCCTTCGACCAATATCGCGCCGCTAAAGATTTCCCTGTCCCAGGCGGACCTTCCAAAATAAATGGAATACGTTGTTGGATGTAAAATTTCATAAGTTCTTCCTTCTCTTTTGGAAGAACTGGAATGATTTTGTTCATGATGCTCCTTTCTCTGAAACGGTTATTTGGGTAATAGTCCTTCCTTCCATTTCAAAACAGCCTTATATGCCGTGGCAAAAGAGACATCATCCCACTCCAATAATGACCGAATGAATCTGTTCATTCGTTTGATGTTTTCCTCATGGAGTTCCCTTGGATAACTTTCTGGTCGATGGCTCCACAACTGTTGCCAAATATCCGGCAACTCCTGAGCGACAAGAGTAGTACATTTCCTTCCATGGTTGGCACAGCAACACCAGGTCACAGGGATATGATAACCAGTGTCCTTAGGAGACCGAATGCCTGTATCAGCGTAGAATGCGGTGGGGAATCAGTCCCTTCGCTTCGCTCGAGGGCAGGTTTTGTGAGGCTTGAAAGTCGTTCAAAGTAATCCTTTCCCGTTCCTTTCAAAATCGCTGCAGCCATCCTCACGGCATTTCCTCCACGACGAATCACAGCGGAATGATGTCCGAAGCGAATGAAATGAAACGCCACTTCCTCCGCATCTGAACCATGTTGAGCTAACCAGTTCTCTATCACCTTTAGGTCTATCTCATTGCCAGAGAATTTTCTCATCGCCATCATTTCGATTATGCCAAACACCAATTCTTCTCTTGAAAGTTTTGGCAGAACTTCAGCAAGGAGCGCCGCAACTGACGCATCATCTGGACGTTTGCGGGGTTTGGAACCAACGGGGATAACCACGGTTGGGTCACAGAATGCAAGAACTTGAATTGGATGTACAAATCTCGCTCCGGCGACCATAATAGCTCGGGCAAAATGAGGAAATGCGTATTTGCCATAGTACAAGTCGAGAAACATCTGTTGAAACCATTGATTGCTTTTAATAAAAAGCGAGAAAATGCGTTCACACTCCTGTTCATCAATTGCTTCAATCTCCTCACGAATCAGACGTTTTGTCACTTCAGCATCGTGATAGCTTTTTTCATCCAGTTCGCGCAGTGCTCCTGCAATTGAAGTAAGCTGATTCCATCGGATAGCTTCGTTGGCGCAGATTTCAGAGAAAGTTTTTGAAACATCGCATTGAAGTTGCGCGCTCAGAACACGCTTGAGTTCCGCTGGAGCGCTAACGTTGGCGAGATTGAACCGGGCAACAATCACATCCTTCGGGAGTGGAATGTAGAATATGAAGACATCCGTCATTTGATGAGAATAATGGCAGCCTAAATTGTAACTATCTAAGTCTATGGCACAGAATAGGGCGTTACATTTAGCCTGGTCAACAGCATTCACCATGTTCAGGAAAGGTATTGCTGACTGGAAGAAGTAAACAACCTTGTGACGTCCAAGACGGAATCCTTCACTCACTATCGCTTCGGCATTCTCACTTAAGGTGCAATGCCAGAGGAACAAATGATTGACTAATCTGCTGGCTGTTTCGTTCATTGTAATGTCTCCTTGTCGTTAGTCGTAGCGCCGTTTTAATTCTAATTCTTCGGTTTTTCAGTGGCCTTTAAAATTTCTTTGTACTTTCCTTGACGAAATAGCGACCAACCGACAGCCGTTGCATTATCGCCTAAGTCAATTAATCTCTGACGCGTTGCGATAATTGCTTGCATCATTTCCGGATCGAAGGTCGGCACACCACCGGAATGGAAATAATATGAAATATCCTCCCCCGCTCCCAATGTTAAATATGCTGTCACGTAGCTGGTAAGCAAAGTTGAGGGGTTTTCACCGATGCGCTG
>DTYX01000468.1 GCA_012961655.1 Candidatus Poribacteria bacterium | reverse complement strand
TTCAGAAGAGAAGAGCTGAAATTCGCATGGATGAGGAAACCCGACAGGGCAAATCTGAAGGCGAACAACCCGTTCAAGGAGATAACAAACGCCAAAGGAAAGGCGGACAAAAGGTTAATGAATATTACAAATCCATCGTTGATAAAAACCTCTTCAGACCTTTGGGTTGGGGCGGCGACGATAAACGCGGGCCAGCTTTCAGGCTTATCGGAACTGTTATCAATAAAGGTAAGAAGCCCAAAGCTTTAATCTTTCAGTTCGCCGACAATACCACTCATTACGTCGCTGTGGGAGATAAGATTGGCAATGCCACGGTGAAATCAATTGAGGAGAAATCTGTCACGCTTAATCAAGCTGGCGAGAAAGAGATAAAACTGACTATCGTACAGGAATCCCCATTTCTCGGCGGTTCCGTTGGCGGCAAAGGCGGCGGACCTCAAATGGGCGGTGGTTCACCTTCTCCGCAGAAGGACTCCGTAGTTAATAAACCTCGCAGCGAAAGACCTGATAGACAAAAATTGCGGGAGAAGCTCAAAAAAATGTCTCGCGAAGAGAGAGAAGAGTTCATCCAAAAAATGAGGGAAGATCGAAATCGAAGAAGAGGTCGTGGTGGCGATTTTCGTAGAATCGAACGTCTCAGAAGAAGGTAGCGGACGCATTACGCATTACGCGCTTTAACTAGGAGGAATCAATGTTTCGTAATATACATCTATCAATCAAATTTAGATTAGACTGGCTTTTTGTCTTATTGATAGCTTTATTCATTTTTAGCATTCCCGTCGTCAGTTTGGCGCAAAAATCGGAATCGGGGGGCATGACATACGACAAAGCTACTGGTACCATGAAATTGAATTTCGTCGCCAAAAACCTGCAAGAGGTGTTGAAATGGTTGAGTGAACAGACCGGGCTGACGATTATAGCATCCGAAGCAGATATCAAAGATAAAAAATTTGCTCTCACAAACTTCAGCGGCACGATTGATGAAGCTCTTGAACAGATTAAGACCGTTCTGGCGCAGTACGATTTGACCACCATCCGAACTGATAAAACTCTTCTGATAACGACTATGCAGAAGGCAATCAAGATGAAAGTGCCCGTCTATATGTTGGAAAACGTCGCTAACTACAAAGAAAAGATTAAACAGACAGACCAGGTAATCACGCAAATAATCATGCTGACCAATTCAGTTGCATCAGAATTAGTCAATAGTCTAAAGCCTTTGATTGGTAAATCAGCAAATATCTTCGCTGACGCAAGCAGCAATTCACTTGTCATCACCGATGTTGCTTCAAACATCTACCGAATCGCGGCTATTCTAAAAGTCGTCGACAGCGCGCCTGAGGAGTCCGCGCTAAAGGTGAAAGTTATTCCCCTACAAAACGGCGAAGCGCGTTCGATGGCTCAGACTCTAAATGAACTGTTTCGAGAAGAGACACAGGTGACCAACATACTCAGAAAGATGAGTTATAGCCGCAACCCCGATGAGATGCGAAAGATGTTCGAAAAAGCACAGCAAGAGGGACGCGGGATAGATATGGTCACGGGAAGAGTTCAAATCGCTTCGGATGAAAATTCCAACTCTCTGATTATCAAAGCTTCAGAACACAACATCACAATCATTGAAAACCTCGTCAAACAATTGGACACCAGCCACTTTATTCAAAATGAGATTAAAGTCTTCCGTCTGGAATATGCCAGCGCGGAAGATGTTGCTAACGAACTTCAAGACCTAATTGTAGGCGGCATGTCATCTCGAAGTATGAATCGTTGGGAACGACGGCGTTGGGCAGAGCGAATGTTCTGGGCGCGTCAGAAAAGGAGAGATCAGGGCGAGATGATTGAACAGACTGGAATCATCGGTGAGGTAAACATCGCCTCTGATACCAGACTCAATGCCATACTAGTTTCCTCAGACCCGCGTAATTTTCCATTCATCGAAAAAGTTATCAAAGAGCTTGACCAGCCTGACCCGAAAGAAGAGATGAGGATATTTTTCCTCAAGTATGCGAATGCGGCGCAGTTAGTGCAAACTCTCCAGGACCTATTTGAAGGGGGCAGTGTGGGCCGCGGCTGGGATTCGTGGTGGAGGCGCTGGGATAGAAGACGATTTAGACAAGAATGGGGTGGCCCAGGCTTCGGTGTTCAAGGCGAAGTGAATTTAGTCTCTGACGATAGGCTTAACGCTGTACTCGTTTCCACCGCCGCGCAGAATATGCCAACCGTCGAAAACCTCGTTAAACAACTGGATGTCAGCATGCCCGACCAGGAATGGGGCACAAAGATCTATCCGTTAAAATACGCCGATGCGGAGAATGTAGCTGACATAATCAACAACGTCTATCAAGGCGCCGACCAAGGCAGAGGACGTGGTTTTTTCTTCTTTCTTCCTCAGAGACAGAGGAATTATTCACGCGGCTCGTTAGCAGGCAATGTCATGGCGGAAGCGTATCCTACGCTGAATGCATTAATCGTTTCCACCGCTACGCAAAGAAACTTTGAGTTGGTAGATGAATTTATCAAAAAGATCGATACGCCAACGCCGGAAGACCAACGTGAAATCACCAGAACCATTCAGTTGGAATATGCCGATGCAAATGAACTTGCGCAACTGTTATCCGATGTCTGGGAAGGGGAAAGTCAGTTCTTTAGCTTCAGACGTTTCTTCGCTCGCGGCGGACGCCCAGAGCAGAAGGACATAAATTCTCTGAGAGGAAAAGTAACTGTCTTTCCGGACACACAAACAAACTCTTTAATTATCACTACTCGCCAGCGGTACTGGGAGGATGTTTCTGCTCTAATCAAAGAATTGGACATCGTCAGAGGACAGGTTTGGCTTGACATAGAGATTTTGGAAATCACGCTTGACGAGAGCACCAAATTCGGTTTAGAACTATCAACACGAAAAGATATTTGGCTGAAAAGGTTTGAGAAGAAGGGAGTATCCGACGCGCTCAAAGGCGCAATCCTTCCTGAACTGCAATTAGACCAAGAGATTACAGGATTTTCCTACGCTTTGATGACCAAAGAATATCTGGCTTTGATTCACACTTTAATGAGGGAAAATAAAGTTCGCACCCTCTCGACGCCTTCTATTCTCACACGTGACAACCAGCCAGCGCTATTTTCAAAAGTCAAAAGAATTCCATACCTCCAAAGCGTACAAACCTCATTTACCCGGCAGATTGACGGAGAACAACCACAAAAACAGGATGGGCAAGGTTTTGAACAAGGCGGCGGCACCACAATTGCCATGTTCGGCGGACAGCCGCTGTATAACTACGACTTTTTGGACGTAGGCATCACTATCGAGATTACGCCCCACATAGCCAAAACAAAGGCGGGCGCGGACAGCAAACGCACAATCGGATTGGACATCACTCAAATCAATGCGGGCAACTTCATAGAATTCACCGACTTCAACGCGCCAATCACCGAGGATAGCAGCATCAGCGCCTACGTCGATGTTGAAGATGGTCAATCTATACTCATCGGCGGGATGATAAAATCGAAGCAGCAAGATATCGAATACAAAGTGCCATTCTTGGGTAGCATTCCGCTGATTGGCCGATTATTCAAGAAAACCGAAACAGCGATGGAGGACTCAGAAATCATCATGATTATCACACCGCACATCGTCGATATTAAAAGCAGCGAAGATAAAGCCCGTCTGGAACAACTCAGACAAGAACGCTTCGGAAATACTGACGAAATTATAAATGATGCCAATAACAATCGGATAAAAAACAGAAATAATCGTAACAGAAGGAATTCAAGGTAATAAAAAAGGGCGCCTTGCCAGGCGTTCTCTATGATTAGTTCATCTTGTAGGATAATCTGTTAGATTATCTATGAACTTGAAAGAGAGGACGGCATAAGTTAAACAATACCATTTTGCTATGATTATAAAGCATTATATCAACTCGCTATAAAGCATAAAATATCAATCAGGAAAGGATGGAAAGGAAGGAAACACTTGTCTTTTTCCGATTCCATCCCTTACTTCCCTTTCCCGCTTTCCCTTTCGAACATATATGCTTTATTTTCAAGTCAGAATGGTATAAGAAGGTTCCTGCCGTTTTTAAATGAAAATTTGGCGAGTAATGGAATTGATTAACTGGACAGCGGATTATTTTAAAAAAAATGGTATCCAAAGCGCGCGGTTAGATGCAGAATTGTTGTTGGGACATATTTTGAACAAAAGTCGGCTGCAATTGTATATGGATTTTGATCGGATTGTTGCAAAAGAATATCTGGCGCGGTATCGGGAATTAATCAAGAAACGAGTTGAGCGCGTACCTATAGCTTATCTAACGAATCACAAAGAATTCATGTCGTTAAGTTTTTATGTTGACGAAAGTGTGTTAATTCCCCGTCCAGAGACGGAAGTGCTGGTCGAAACTGTTTTAAAATTGCAATCAGACGGCAGCCAAGTTTTGGATTTAGGTACCGGCAGTGGCGCGATTGTCGTGACTTTGGCAAAACAACGAGCGGACTGGAAATTCGTTGCTACTGATATCTCCCCTGAAGCGATTGCGGTCGCCAAGAAAAACGCCCAACGATATGAAGTCGCAGAACGAATCATATTTTTACAGAGTGATTTATTTGAATCGTTCGATGAATCTATGAAATTTGATTATATTGTCGCAAATCCGCCTTATATCTCTTCTAACGAAATTCCGACATTAATGCCTGAGATAAGAGATTACGAACCGAGAATAGCTATAGATGGCGGCCCAACTGGCTTGAATTTCATTGACAGACTAGTCGCTGAAGCGCCGAAATTCTTAACGGAGAATGGTCAACTTGTATTTGAGTTTGGGTACCAACAAGACGATACAGTGGGAAATTTAATTCAATCGAATCCACAATACACCGATTGTGATATTATCAAAGACTACGCTGGGATTGAGCGTGTGGTTGTCGCCAGAGTTGGTTCACGAGGAGGTTGAGGCGAATAACAATGGATAAATTTATCATTCAAGGCGGAAGAAGACTCGAAGGCACGATTGTCGTAAGCGGCTCGAAGAATGCGACATTGCCAATCGCGGTTGCGGCGGCGATTTTGGGAGATGGGGTCAGTACCATTCACAATGTCCCACTATTGCAAGATGTTAATTTTATGTGTGGTGTATTGGAGGTATTGGGAGCCAAAACACAATTAGAAAATTCAGTGCTTACCATCGACCCGGGGGAACACGCCGCGTATGAAGCGCCGTATGACTTAGTGCGCAAAATGCGTGCGTCAATTTATGTCTTGGGACCTTTGGTAGCAAAGCTTGGAAGGGCGCGCGTCTCCTTTCCAGGTGGCTGCGCCATTGGCACAAGACCAGTTGACTTACATCTGACAGGACTAGAAAATTTGGGCGCTCAAATCAAAGTTGAACACGGTTATATTGTCGCCGAAGCTAATAAGCTAGTCGGCTCAGATATGAGTTTGCGCGGCCCTTCTGGTTCCAGCGTTGGCGCGACGGGGAATGTCATGATGGCGGCGACATTAGCCGAGGGAACAACTACTATTTTCGACGCTGCCTGCGAACCGGAGATAGTTGACCTGGCGAACTTCCTCAATGCTATTGGCGCGAACATAGAAGGCGCGGGGACGCCGGTCATCAAAATTCATGGGGTGAAGGAATTGAGCGGAACGAAATATAGCGTAATCCCAGACCGCATCGAAGCCGGGACGTTTATGGCGGCGGCAGCTATCACCAAAGGCGACCTTTTAATCAAGCACGCTTTGCCGCATCACTTGGGAGCCGTCACGGAAAAACTAATCGAAGCTGGAGTGAATATCGAATGGCGGGACGATGGCGCGCGGGTTACCGTTACAGACAAGCTGCGTTCAGTGGATGTTCGCACCAGCCCGTTCCCCGGCTTCCCCACAGATATGCAAGCGCAAATGATAGGTTTGATGAGCATTACCGAAGGTATCAGCGTCATCACAGAGACAATCTTTCCCGACAGATTCATCCATGTCAGCGAACTAAACCGAATGGGCGCCAGTATCCGAATTGAAGATGGCAGCGCCATCGTCAAAGGTGTCGAAAAACTCAGCGGCGCATCTGTGATGGCTTCGGACCTCAGAGCGGGCGCGGTGCTTGTACTGGCAGGCTTAGCCGCTGAAGGAGAAACAACCGTCTTGAGAGTATATCACATCGACCGCGGCTATGAATATATTGAAAGAAAACTAGCGGCAGTTGGAGCTAGTATAGTGAGAGTATCTTGATCCTTCACGAGTTTTGACGTATGCTTCTTCTAATTTAACAGGCGCCGCTGCGTGAGTAACGCTGTTGTATCTTGTAGCGTCGTCCCTCTGTGGCGACACAACTCGTCGGACTCACGGATGTGCGAAGCAGAGATGTGTTCAGCCCGCACATCCCCGTCTTCGTCGAGATGTTCCACAATTTCACCCAAATTTCCGAGGTGTACATTCAGTTCAGCGATAAAACTCTTTGGAAGAATTTTGTTTAACTCGAAGGCAATTTGTGTTGCCCATGCGTTGTGAAAAAGATGAAAGTGACTAATCCTTTTAATTTTGTCACTAAAATTGTCAAATTAGTCCGCTACGTGGTTTACGTAAGTAAACCTGTCCTCACTTTTCACCGGCACAAGCCGAATTTCAACTCGCTTGTTTAGTACAGCGGCAATGCGGCGCATCATCACAAGCGTATTTCCTTCGTAATCAGCCTCTTCGAGTTGGTCGATTACTGACGGGCTTATGCCAATCAGTTTAGCGAGTTCTTCCTGTGTCAGCCCTGCTTCTGTGCGAAGGTCGTAGATTTGTCGAGCGATCTCCGCATTGGCGCGTTCCTCCTCAAGGAGTGCCATCATTTCGGGTTTCCCATCATCCCCAACTAACCTTATTGTCTCTGCATTCTGGAGGATGGTCCTAAGGATGTCCCCCTTATACTCCGCCTCAACAAGTATTAGAGGTCTCCTATGGCTTTGTAATCGTGGTAGGCACCCGTGGAGGTTTCCGAAATTTAAAACAAAACACCCTTAGCGTCAGGGTTTCTATCTAAGTACATCTCAATAGTCCTTTTTTGACGGTATATCTTATTGTCTATATTATTCCATACCCAGATAAAATTATTGAAGTATATACCATCCATAAAAG
>DTYX01000467.1 GCA_012961655.1 Candidatus Poribacteria bacterium | reverse complement strand
TTCGACGGACTATATCTTTATAGCTGTGCCTATTTACGCCTTGGATTCGGTAGTCCGTCGCATTAATCGATACGTACGTTCTGATGCTGTGGCTTTTGATATCTGTTCTGCTCGTGCGGTCACAGAGGGAAAACTCCAACAACTCAGGTGTAAACACTTCGGTATTCATTCTGGAGGTGTATTTGGGGAACCAGAACAAGTTATTCTGAACTATCTTAAGACCAAAGGTTACATCTTTCAGGCAATGTCTGCACAAGAACATGATGAGGCAAATGCAGTAGTGGGATTGGCCCACGACTATTACAAAATATGAAAAAATCGCTGCAGTGGGAGCAACATCTGAAATCAAAGGGTTAATAGGAAAAAATAGGAGGTCATACCATGGAAATTAAATCCAGGCTTTGTCCCCTCGCGCCCAAAACAATCATCTGTGCTCATCGAGGACTGGATGACAGCGCGCCTGAGAACACGCTTGCGGCCTTTGAAGCCGCGCTCAAGAGGGGCATGGCCATTGAGTTCGACGTCCAGATGACGATGGATGAGCAGCTCGTAATCATGCATGACGAAACGGTCAATCGTACCACAGACGGCTCAGGTCGTGTATCACGGCTAAGTCTGGCCCATCTGAAGGCGCTTGATGCTGGGGGTTGGTTTGGGTCACAGTTCGCAGGTCAGCGCGTGCCCACCTTCGATGAAGCCTTGGAAGTGGTTAGAAGCCATGCGCAGGTGTCACCATCTATCGCTCTCGACGTTAAGAAGCTTTCTCCCGGCATCATAAACCTAATCTGCGACACTATTCAGAAGCATCGGCTCATCGAAGATGTAATCGGTATCGGCGCCATTATCAGAACAATTGACGTCCGACGGCAGTTCTGTGAAGTCTTAAGCGAGTTCCAGTGTGCCGCTGTCGCAGAAACACGTGATGACCTCGATACAGCCCTCAGTGACATTTACTCGAAGTGGGTGTATGCGCGATTCGTGCCGACGGCTGAAGATGTTCAACTGATTAATCAAGCCGGGAAGCGGCTGTTTGTATCGGGAGACGAAGTTTCCCAAGATGTGAACCGGGCGCATGATGCTTACAGGGCTGGACCGGATATGTTGCTCACATGGCATCCGTCAAGGCTGGCAGAACTTGTAGGCGCGTAGAGAGTCAGGATGGTGAATTGTAATGATGAAAGAAGACAATGCTATGGAAGAAAAGCCTATAATCACACCGTCCCAATTCCTCACGTTGGAGGGAATAACAAGCGAAGACAATCAATGTACCGTTGCGATTGTTGCGTTCTGTCCATTCCACGAGATGAAGGATAAGGCGCGTGCGCGCTCTCTTGATAAGTCGCTTTTTGTCCATATAGATTTAAGTCATCAGTTTCATGGATTCGCCAATGGGCGTCAATTCCTGATGGTTGACTGCGTCTATGGTGGTCCCGTTTGTGCGACGGTCATTGAGGAGATGGCATATCTTGGTGTGAAGCATGTGATAGGTTACGGTTATTCAGGTTCTTTACGAAAAGAAATTATGCCAGGAAGTATTGTTTTGGCATTGTCAGCGATTGTTTCCGATGGAACTTCCCGTGAATATTCGGAAGCGTCTGAGGTTAAGGCGAGTGCCGTTCTTCTCTCCAAATTTGATAAGTTAGATGTTTCTCTTCGCAATCGAGTGTTTTCAGGGAAGGCATGGACAACGGACGCTATCTATCGAGAATATCCGAGCAAAATCCAATCCTGGCTAAAAGCGGGCGCAGACCTTGTCAACATGGATACATCGCACTTCTGCGCCGTGAGCCAAGCCGTTGGAATCGAGGCGCTGTACTTCTCGCTGATTTCGGATTATGTTGGTGAGAAAAATGGGAGCAACAGTTCTTGAATATCGGAGGGTCAAGAGAACATCTTCAAGAGATGATTTTGAGGCTGATAACACTTGTGGAATAACGATGACTGGCAACTTCGTAGAATACCAGGTTGCTCGTTCACTAAGTAGTTAGTGACCATCCTCTAAAAGGAGACAAGATCTGGATTGATGGCATAACCGAGGATGATGTTCTCAATGAAAGCTTGGAAAAAGCCATAGATATAGTGCTTCAGAGTATTCGGGAGCTTGATGCAAAAATGAAAACCCTCGCTTTTTGAGTGAAACAGCATTTTGAAGTTATACCGTTTTAAAAAAATAAAGTAATATACCAGACGTAGCGGCACGCCTCTGCGCTGCCAATTGTCTCCTCAGATTATGTCGCCACAGAGGGACGACGCTACGAGTATACGATAATACATTAAATTTTTAAATTGGTATTAGTTGAGAGGAAGGTATCTTGCGCAACGAGTTGGCCGTTCAATTCGTCCTTGAACATGCACGAATTTTTAACATGAGCCGGGAAGTTTAGCTGACCCAATTATTCCGCTTTTTGCTATACTGATGTCGCATTCAGTACAGTTTACTGGAGATTACGTCGCATCCAAAAGGGAGATGAACGAGATGAGAAAGGTAAGCGGGAGACAACCTCCGAAGACGAACTCAATGAGGAACTCACCCAAACCATCGAAATTGCATTCCCATCCCAAAAATCACCAACCCACGCGATTGATGGCGGTTACATCACCGAATGGCTCGTGCTTGGACCTTTCTTTCCACAGGACTTGAATACCGATTTTCTCGCTGATGCAGGAGGTGAGGCAAACATCCAACCACGGAAGGGAGATATGCTTCCGACAGCAAAGGGAACTCCCTTGACGTGGAAGCGTTACACAGCCAAAGGAAATATAATCGACCTCATTGATGCCATTGGACCTTACGAGTATGCCACAGCTTATGCTTTCTGTATCCTGCAAAGCGGACCCTCACCCCCCTGATAAGGATAGGTCTTCTCAAGCGGTTTGGTATCCAAAAGATATCGACAAGCCAAGGATTCAGCGCGACAAAGCGTACAGACGATGATGCGTGGGGCTGGAGTTGGGATAATGTAAATATCTACATCAGATTTTATGGGCATCATTGGATTTCTTTGTGGCATGAAGATTGGTATTTCCGATTCAATCAGCAAGGCTACCGAGGGGATACTTTCAGCTTGAGATATACATTGGCAGGGATGCCTTTCTTCGATGATAACCACGCAACATTTCGAGTTGGAGAGGGGTATGATTGGGCAGACGATTACTTTGGCAGTATGAGAAGCTTTTCAATCGACCAAAGATTGAAGATTTTAGATAATCTCATTTTAAACTACGATGCGCGAATCGTCTGGGAATATTTCCCCTCTGGCGAGTTAGATGAAGTGAAAAGAGTCGCCAATTTCAGAATCACCTATCTTCCCACAAGGGATATATTCATCAGAATTTTTGCTCCAATCAATCTAACCACTCGCCAGTACGGTGTCAATGCGCTTTTCAGCTATGCTTATCGTCCAATGAGTCGATTTTACCTCGCCTATAATGAGCGAAGAAGCAGAGGCGATTCTGACATTTCCCTTGTGGATAGAATCGTCATGGCGAAGATTTCATATTTGTGGAATCTGTAAATTTTCGTGAACCGTAAATTTTCGTGAATCGTAGTTTGACATTGTCAGATTGTCGCTTATTTTGGGATTCGGGATTAGGAATTCGGAATCGTTCGATAACTTGCGAATCGCGAATTCCTAATTCTCCTAAAGCTTAATGTGATATCTCCCAGCCCCATAGGGGCGATATGTTTATAGAAGCTGACCGCTCTAACAGGGCTGTGAGAAGAAAAAATGTCCCCACCTCGTGTTCTTTTCAGACGTAGCGTTGTCCCATCGTCTCGACACTTCGCAAAATCCATCGTTTTTGAAAATCCAAAATTTTTTTGAACTTCAGCGAGCTTTTTGGGTTAAATAGAAAAAGATGTAAATGAGCTGAGGTGTTCGTATGCCCGCTAAAAAGCAACGACTTCTTTGGTGGGAAGAGTTCTACGGGGAAAGTTGTTTCATCGATGCCGTTAGTTTTCCTGACGAAGCAAAGACCGCGGAGGAAGTGCGGTTCATTATTGACGCGCTTGAATTGCCCACAGGCGCGCGGGTTTTGGATGTCTGTTGCGGCTACGGACGGCATGCGCTGCAATTGGCTCAGAGGGGATTTTCTGTGGTGGGATTGGATTATTCAAAAGAATATCTCCGCCGAGCGTCTGTAGCAGCGTTAAAAAACGCTTTACCTGCCCGTTTTGTGCGTGCGGATATGCGGGCTATCCCGTTCTTGGGACAATTAGATGCTGTGTTGAGTTTGTTGACTTCCATCGGTTTTTTCGAGCGGGAATCAGAAGATGAATGGGTATTCGCTCAGATAGCCCAAGCCGCCAAACCTAAAGCCAAACTGTTCATCGATGTTGCCAATCACGATTGGGTTATTCGGGATTATGTGCCGACACATCAGAAGGATTGGCTGGAGACGCCCGATGGCTCTATTATCGGGAGCTTTCAGCAATGCTTGCGCGCACGGGCTGGAAGGTATTCGCAAGCTATGGGGATTTCGACGGTTCTCCATTCTCGATAAATAGCAGACGTATGATTCTTTTGGCGGAACGTGAATAAACAGTCGCAGTAGAACATGCTGCCTAGCTTGTTCTGTTTACATAGGAGGAATTCACTTGACTTTATTAGCAATTCACGGAGGGAAACCTGCCCGAACAAAGGCATGGCCAAGTTGGCCAGTTTGGGATGAGCAAGAAAGAACGGCGCTTGAGCGGGTACTGGAGAGCGGACATTGGTCTCAGTGGGATAGCGAAGGTAGGAAGGTTGGCTCCTTTGGATATCTCGGTTGCTTCAGCTTTTCTTCGTCCAAGCTCATGACGTGTGGAGAGGGAGGCACTATCACGACGAACGATGCGAAGCTTGCGCGACTGTGCAGCGCTATTGTCAACCGCGGCACGCCCTGGTGAGAATCAGAAAGGCTTCTGATGGCGAATCAGTGCCGCATCACTGCCTTTCAAGCCGCGCTGCTGTCTGCCCAGTTGGAACGTTTGGAGGAACAGACACTCCACCGAGAGCGCAACGCGTTGTATTTTTCAGAGCAATTGGCGAAAATTCCAGGCGTCCGTCCAATGGCGCGGGATACCCGTGTGAATAGACAAGGGTTTCTGTTTTACACGTTTCGATATGATTCCGCTGCCTTCGACAGGGCGGAACGCGCCTCCTTTATCGAAGCGCTCTCTGCGGAAGGTGTCCCCTGTAGTCCAGGGCATCCCGCCGTATTCAAGCCGCCCACCCTTCCACCTCATTTTACGCGTTATCGTTTGATGGATTGTCCTGTATCTCTATGTGCCAGTGAGCGGGAAGCAGTGCGATTGCATCAAGCGCTCTTTTTGGGAGAAAAGTCCGACATGGGCGATATCGCCAGCGCCGTCCAAAAGATTTGGGAATGTAGAAAAGAACTTTCTAACCTTCGCAAGTGAAAACATCTGGAACAGGAAGTGTTGAGCGAAAACAGCATGACTATGGAGAGGAGATTTAGAGAATGACCGACTTTATCAAACAGCATAACCTTCACCTTCGCGGGAAGAAAACTCGGCTTCGCCCGTTTACTGAGGCAGATATTCATATAGCGCGGCGTTGGAACCAGGACGCCGAGGTACTTTATTATGCAGATAGCAACGAGGTGACAGGGTATACTTTGGAAGACGTTAAGGACATCTATCATTCCATGTCGCAACAGGGGTATCTATTCATCATCGAAGCCGAAGATGGCAAGCCGATAGGCGAGGTGTGTTTACAGTGGATAAATATCGAACGCGCAAACGTAAAGCCGGGCGAAAAGGTGATGCGAGTTCCGATAATGATAGGCGAAAAATCGTATTGGGAGAAGGGATATGGCAAGGATGTCGTTTCCACTTTGATGCGATATGCTTTTCTGGAACTGAAAATTGATAGGTTCTGCGCAATGGGAGTCGCATCTTTCAATGAACGAGCTTTAGGCATGTTTTCCTCTCTTGGCTTGTGGGAAGTTCGTCGGTTAAAGGGGACCGTCAAACGAGGGACAGCTGAGTTCGATGAAGTGGACTTAGAGATAACCCGCGAGGAATTTATGCGCAAGCAAACCTCTTGTGCTACGCCATCAGGAAAGGAAGTGTAAGCGGTGGACGATGAATCGTATGATGTTATCATTTGTGCCTTTGTGTTTGCTCATCTTAACAATCCGGCTAAGGCATTTGAGGAATTTCGTCGAGCTCTTCGCAAAGAAGGACGACTATTCGTTAGCTTTGAAAATAAGCTATGGCATGTCGTCGCAGCGGGACTCTGCGAAAGATACGAAGAAGCGATTGCGCTGCTTTCCTCAAAGAGCCCTGTTATTCGACCATACGATTCTCTTCCATCTATCCGCGTCTATTCTACAGCGGAAATACAGGAACTGTGTGGAGGACATGAATTTCGAGTCAGATTCTTTACGGGAATGCGACATTTGACCAGCTACCAGGAACCGCTGAAGAACATCAGCACGACAGAGGCTGAGAAACTGCTGCTGTATACACCAAAGGCGCAAGAACTGGAAAACCTGATTATGGAAAGTGGTGAACTGTTGTGCCTGGCACGTCATATTTTCGTCTGTTGTGAATCAGCGGACGTAATTCATCACTCAACAGTTGCTTTCGGCAATGACGCAAGGATGTACTCCAAAATGGGACGATAAAGGGAGGGAAAGAAGGAATTTACAGATGAAACCTTATTCTATTCGAGTTGCTAAGGAATCCGACGTAGATTGCTTTGCTGAAATGAGATTCGCCTTGCAAACACACACTGAAAAGAGCAATCCCGATATTTGGCGGTTTTCTGATGAGGGGAGGGAACAATTCAAAGAGCAATCCATCGAATTGTTCTCTGACCCGGATGCTCAGGTGTTGCTCGCCCTTAATGATAAGGGGGAGGCTATCGGGATGGTCGTGGGGAAAATACATCGGAACCCGAAATGTATTCCGAATATCTCCGGCAGCGTAGAACACCTCTTCGTCAAGGAAGAATATCGCAAACGCGGTGTGGGGACGGAGCTTGTTCTGACTCTTTGTGAGTTCTTCTCATCACAAGGGGCGGAAGATATTTCGGTCAGGTATGTAGTGGGAAACAGGGAAGGGGAGGAATTCTGGAAACGGCTTGGCTTCCAGCCGAGAATAATAACGGCTGGCGTAAAACAGCAACGTATCCTTGAAAAGATTTCTACCGCTAAACATGAACAGTGGGCAGCCACAATGCAATCTGAACATTTCATTTATCGGGTGGAAGGAGAAAGACCGTGGTCGCCAGAGACAATCCTTGAGTTACTCGAAGCATGTTATCGTGAGTATTACGAGATGATGGGCCCCGGGCTGAAAACGTTGATTGAGGTGGAGGACAAGCTCTCTCCTTCAGGGAAGAGGGCGGCGAGAAGGATTAACGGAAGAATTATCTGTGAGTTTCCGCCTGGATTTGGCTATGAACAACATGAGCAGAAATTGGCTTATCACTTTTTCGCCCACGAAGTCTTTCACCACTGGGTAGGAGGATATACGGTCAGTCACGGTGTGGCAATCGAAGCGCTTACTCAGTATATGGCAAATCACACATTGGTCAAGCTTGGGTTCGTAGCGCCTGACCAATTGATACGCGACCATCAGCAAAGGCAACGGCAAATTGACGCCGGCGTAATGGTGGAATTCAATCGTTATTATTTCCTCTTTGAGAATCTGGAGCAACAAAAAGGCGAGGCAACCCTGTACCGACTATGCCAACAGTTAGCGGAATGCTTTCAGAAGGCAGAATCGGTAGGTGAGAAGGCTGACGTAGCGCCCATTCTGCGCAGTTTTCTCGGCTCAGATAGTATAAAGGCTGATTACGACATGAGAAAAGAACTGGCAAAAGGTATGACAAAAGATAAAGACACATTCTCTGAAATGATTAAGAATATTGTAAGAGAGGAAATAGAGAAAAGAGAAAAAACGCTATGATAAAACCTACCAAAATGCGTTCTTTTTTGTATCATTCTTGCCATCTAGTTTCATTTGTGTTAAAATAATTGTCAGCGCTTGGTGGAGACATGAGCAAAATGGAGGGAAATATGCCCGAAGTTGAAATCTCTTATGACCAACTATGGAAAGAAGCTGTAGAAAACCTTTTCCCAGACTTCATCAAACTTATAGCTTTTGATTTTTATTCTCATGTCGATTGGTCAAAACCAATTGAATTTCTTGATAAAGAATTACTCCAAATCTCCCCCAAATCTGAGGAGACAAAAAGATTTGTTGACAGACTTGTCAAGGTTTGGATGCTGAATGGGGAAGAACGATGGGTGCTTATCCATGTTGAGGTACAAGGATACAGGGAAACTGAATTTTCAAGGAGAATGTTCATTTATTTTTACCGTATTTACGACAAGTTCACGAGGGAGATACTGAGTATAGCTGTTTTTTCCGATCCCGAAGAAGGATACAAGCCAGAGAGGTTCAAATATGAGTTTTTCGGATGCGAATTAACTTTCCGATACAGGACTTATAAGATTTTGGAACAGGACGATGAAGAACTGGAAGCAAGCGACAACCCATTTGCATTAGTTGTTTTGGCAGCGAAGAGAAATCTGGAGAGCCGTAAGGATGAAGAAAAGCGATTCGGGTTTAAGCGGGAGTTGGCCAGATTGATGATGAGGAAAGGGTACAGTAGGGAAGAGAAACTGCATGTCTTCCGTTTTTTGGATGGAATATTGGCGTTGACAGATTTAGATAAAGAAAGAATTATATACAATGAGCTAATGAGCAAGGAGGTGAAGGAAGTGGCTTATTTAACAAACTTTGAAAGATTGGCTATGCTACGGGATGCACGTGAGTTAGTTATTGATGCCTTGGAGGAGAAGTTCGGTGTGGTTCCAGAAGGTTTTCAAACCAAACTTCAGGAGATACAGGATAGGGAAGTTCTGCGAGGATTACTTAGACAGACCATACGAGCATCCAGCATCGAAGAGTTTAAGAAATCATTGCAAAGTTAAGGGTAGTAGATAATTCCTTTATGATATAAATCAGATATAAATGGGGTAGGGAAGTGGATCTTGTCCTTCAGACGCTCGATTTACCACAGGAAGCGCGCATTCTTGACCTTTGCTGTAGACAGGGGCGACATGCGTTGGAATTTGCAAAAAGAGGCTATCAGGTGGTAGGGCTTGACCTTTCAGAGACGCTTCTTCGTCATGCCCGAAAACAGGCAAAAGAGCAAAACCTCCCTGTGGAGTTTGTCCATTCCGACATGCGGCGCATTCCATTTGAAGAGGAGTTCGACGCCGTTGTGAACCTTTTCACCGCCTTCGGATACCTGGAGGAAGATGAAGAAGATGAGAAAGTCATCCGAGCTGTGGCTAAGACGCTGAAGACAGAAGGCAAATTCCTGATTGACCTTCCGAACCATGAACGCTTGATGAGAGATTTCTCACCTAACTACTTTACCGAGTCACCCGATGGTAGCTTGATGTTAGTGGAGGGTAGTTTCGATGTCCTCTCGGACAGGTTAAAAACCAGATGGCTCTTGATAGATAAGAGTGGAAAGAGAAGGGAACGTATATCAATTCAGCGCTTGTACACTTTCACGGAACTTCATAAGATGCTTAAGTCGATAGGGTTTCAGGTTAAGCAGGTCTTCGGCGGATTCGACGGAAGTGAATACAAGATGGATTCCAAGAGGATGATAGTGCTGGCGGAGAAACCTATAAACTGACTAAAATTTCAGGGAGATAAATATGTCAGAACTTCGCTTTGAAAAGAACCCCTCACTCAACATTTCGATTTTCGAATTTGTGGAAACGCAGTATCCACTTGTCTGCTTCCAGCACAAGCAGGCTTGGGTCAATTCATAATTCATATTGAAACTTCATAATTACCGAGGTGATAATCTTGAAATACAATAAAATAATCGACCTTTCTCATACATTGCGTCCTTTTGAGGAAAAAAGGAAGCTTGAAGTTGAAATGATTGGTTCAGAAGAAGTCGCTGACGTGTCCAGATTGCCAGGACAATGGTACATCATGCACAACGTGGAGATGGTCAGCCATATTGGAACTCACATTGAGGCGCCTTATCACTGCGCGGAAGATGGCGCGGATTTGGCTGATATTCCGCTCGATAGCCTTGTCGGTGAAGCGGTGATTTTAGACCTGACCAAAGAAGCAAAAGCTAAAGAGGCGATTACTTTGGAACAGATGCAGAAAGCGGCAGAAAAAGCCGGTGGCATAAAGCGCGGCGATATCGTGTTTGTGCGAGTTGGATGGGACCAATACTACGGTACTGATGACTACGATACTGCTCCGCTTTTCTCTCACGATTCGTTGCAATGGCTGGTGGAGCAAGGGATGAAGCTAATGGGCGTGGATTGCAGCGGCGTTGTCGTGCCGACGATGAACCACCGCGATGGACACATGGTGCTTTTTGACCACAATATATGCCTGATAGAAAATCTGACGAATTTGGATAAGTTGACGAAATCTCGGGTGGATGTGTTTGCTCTTCCTATCGGCGTAAAAAAATTGGAATCGTTTCCACTGCGAGTAGTAGCGTTAGAATGAGAAGAAAATTTGGTGATGCTTCACCAAAAATCTGGAGAGGAAAAATGAAGATATACATTTCAGTTGACATAGAAGGCATATCTGGACTTAGAGGCGGCAGAGAACATGATGATGCGAGAAAACATGATGAAGAGCGAGATACAGACGATGTGATTATAGCGTTCAAGCTGTTCAGGGTGATGTTGGGCGTGGCATGGAGTGTGAGATAGCAGGGGATAGGAATGTTAACGAGAGGAAGGCTATGTTTAATACAACGAGAGCAATGGAAATAATAGAACGACTTGATTTTCCGAGAGTATGCGGTTCGGACGGTGAAGCTCGCGCAATGAAGCTATTTGCAGAAGAGTTGAACTTCCTCGGGGCCAAAACATGGTACGATTGGTTTAAGGACTCGTGGATTTCCACTGTTGACGCCCTTCTGGTGGTCAATCAAAGGACGATAAATGTGAAGCCGGCCCTTCCCTTGC
>DTYX01000466.1 GCA_012961655.1 Candidatus Poribacteria bacterium | reverse complement strand
TTGTCGGTGGCAACCACGATTGCTTATCGGTGCCGATGACCGTGGAACTAGAAGCACCAGGTAGTTTTGAAAGCATCAAGTTAGTGGATGCTTCATCCAAAGTTCCCCTGCCATGTCAATGGGAACAAGTGGACGAAACAGTGCGGTTGTCATGGATTATCAATGGACTTGAGAGCGGACAACGAAAAGAATACAATGTCATTTTTTCAGATGAGGCCATCAAGTCAGAAGGTTCTCAGGTTATTGTGAAAACAGTTGACGATGGACGTTTGGACATCGAAATTGACGGAAACTTTTTTACCAGCTATTACTATGGCGAGGAAGTTATCCGTCCGTATCTGCATCCTGTTATCGGCCCCTATGGGAAATCTGTCACGCGCGGCTATCCAATGGTAACTGATGTGCCAGGCGAAAACACTGACCATCAACATCACCGCGCCATTTACGTCGCTCACGGCGAAGTCAACAAGGTAGATAATTGGAGCGAATCAGAAAACTGCGGCAGAATTGTACATCGGAGTTTCGATGTTGTCAGCAGCGGACCCATTTACGGACATATCATCGACCGATTGGATTGGGTTTCCAATCAAGGCGAACTGGTGTTGAAAGAGGTACGAGAATGGAAGTTCTATAATGTGTCCCCCTCCAAAATCGTAGATTTGAATTTAACATTCACAGCGCCTGATGATACGGATGTCGTTTTCGGCGATACCAAAGAGGGCGGATTGCTTTCATTGCGGGTCGCAGGCACGATGAAAGTTTCAAGCGGCGGCAAAATGGAGAATTCCTTCGGCGGCGTTAACGAACTGGAAGTCTGGGGCAAGCGTGCACATTGGTGCGATTATTCAGGCCCGGTCGATAACCAGTGGGTCGGCGTCGCATTATTTGACCATCCGAAAAATCTCCGACATCCAACTTACTGGCACGCGCGAAACTACGGTTTAATGACCGCAAATCCATTCGGCATAGCGACCTTTGAAGGCGACCCAAGCCGTAATGGCGACTATACCTTGTCAGCGGGGACGGAGTTGAAGTGCCGATACAGAATTTACATCCACAAAGGAGACGCGAGGGAAGGAAAAGTCGCGGAGAAGTACCACAATTATATCAACCCACCGAAAGTGCAAGTATAACGTAAAACGTAATACGTAAAGTTTTGCACTTTACGCCATTACGTTTTACGCATCATGCATCAAGGCTCGAATATCATGAACTATCCATTTAAAATTGAAATTGTAGATTCTCAAAATCCAAATATCTCGAGACGCTCAACGTACGGAGTTTCTGAAGAGACTGAGATTAATGTTGACATCCGGTTTCACTCATGCGACATTGAACATTTAGAATCCCTCCGCCCGAGCATAAGACGAGAACTTGTGCTTCAGGTGATAGAAGATGCAAAGCGCTGCGCGTATGATGAATTTATTCATTTCTTGCAGATAGCAGCGCGCCCGGTTAACTTTTTGCCTCTCGAAGCTCTCAGGAGATACCGAAATCAAAGGTATAGTTTAATCTTAGCTCCCAGAATAGCCAGTGAGATAGCTGAATTGTCAGGCATATCCACCCATTCGACCGGTGAAGTTCTCATCTTTCATGGTTGTGAATTAGAGGTCAATGAACATCAGCGTTTAATAGAGACTGAAGGATATATAGTAGCCTCGGACAGATATACGCTTTTTTTGCATCCGACTCTTAATGTTCAGAGTATCGATGTATATCGTAGTGATTTTATCGAACTCAATCAGAGGACATTGCCGCCCATAAGCCTGCATGCCCAAATTATTATCGATGCAATCCGGCAAATTCTTCAGCCATCTACCAGGAGAAGACAAACAACGTTTTTTGATATTATCCCAAGAACTCCGCCGCCTGAAGACCAACCTCCATCTAAACTGCTGACAAAATGCCCCAAATGCGGCGGCAGATTGAAACGATTAGGCGGAGACGATTATTTCTGCTTGGATTGCGATTGGGATAATCTGAAACCGATGTGAACGGAATTTGGAATTCGGGTTTCGGAATGGGAAAAGGGCGAAAGACTCTTGCAAAACTTACCACACTGAACCACTCCTGTCAAGACACATATCCATTGCCTTGGAATCCACAAACACTGGGGTCAAAAAGTGCAAAAATCTGAATTTTTTGCCATGAAGTCTACGGGAAGAGGTGAATAAAGCCGATGGGCGCTCTCATACTCGGGATTTTCAACTTGGGCGTGCGCTTTCCGTAATCATCTAAGAGGCTGTGTGAAAAGTAGGTTGGGGAACGAAACCCAACAAAACACTGATTCTACACAGAAATTCCCCACAAGTAGAACATGCTGCCTAGCTTGTTCTATTGAGCGGTTTATGAACGGGCTAGGCAGCCCGTTCTACGGTAGATGATTTTCTTCCCGTATGGAGAGAGAAAATCTCAACTGGATATACCCTCCTCTGTCCAGTTGGTTTAGACCGCGGAGAGTATAACACTCGATGGAACTTGAGGGTAAATGTAGACAAAAACGAACTCGCATGAGGTAATATCATGGCGATATACTGGCATCCGTTTTTAACACAATTTTTACGTCAAGACTACGAAAGTTTGCTCTC
>DTYX01000465.1 GCA_012961655.1 Candidatus Poribacteria bacterium | reverse complement strand
AGCCGTGGTACACGCATTCTACTCTGGGCGGCTGGTTTGGGCCGGAGTTAAAGTATGCCGGTTACGACGCTATTGTTATCCGCGGGAAATCCGATTCGCCTGTCTATCTTGAGATTTGCGATGACGAGGTTCGGTTTGTCGATGCGCGCGACCTCTGGGGGTTGGATGCGCGGGAAACACAACTTACGCTCAAAGAACGAATTAGCTCAAAAGCGCAGGTTCTGGCGATTGGTCAAGCGGGAGAAAATCTGGTGCGTTTTGCCACAGTTCAGCATTCGGAACAGAACGCCGCCGGGCACAGCGGCTTTGGCGCTGTTTGGGGCAGCAAAAACTTGAAAGCGATTGTAATTCGAGGTACAGGTAGTGTGTCTGTAGCGCGCCCAGATGATTTGATTGGCGAAGTGTTAAAAGCAGGTACCGGCAAGAGGGCGCCCAGTGTCGGAGTTTTGCGTGATGATAAAAAACGCCTGCCTGTTTGTAGCCAGGCTTGCACCTTTGACTGCCGCGCCGCCACCAGTTATGGCCAAACCCAAGACGGTCGGCGCGTACCGGGTACGTGCATCGGCGGCATGTTGTTGAGCAACAGCGGTATGGAAAACACAAAGTACATCGGAGATGGAGTAAACGTACCTCCAGGCAAGAATTTTGGGATTCATGAAGAAGCAGCATTGCATCAGGCTTGCAATAGCCTCGGTCTCGACCTCTGGTTACGTCTGGTGATGCAGCCCTGGTTCATCCGTTGCAAACAACTGGGTATTAATGAAATAAGAGGGTATCCTATCGAACCGGAGGACGCCTCCTGGTTTGAAAGTTTTTTGCATCAATTAGCCAACCGTGAGGGGCTGGGCGACATCTTTGCCGAAGACCTTATACGTGTTATGGATGAGTTGGAAGGTGAGCTACCCGAAGAATTAATTCGTCTGGGTCGAGAATTGGAATTCAACTTTGGCTTTCCGGCACACCGCGAGGGACGTTTCTGGGATGAGGAGCCGCTGCCGTTTTGGGTGATTTCGGCTATGATGCATGCTAGCGCAAGCCGTGACCCAACGATTGGCACCCATCAGAGTTCTCTGCTTCTGGCGGATTTTCTGTTGGCTGACCGAGAGCTAGCCCTTTGTCAGTTTCGCGTGCTGTCAGAGAAGGTCTGGGGTTACCCGGATGCGCTCGAACCTACTTTTGAAAACAAGGCGCCAGTGGCGATTTGGAGTCAGAATCAACATATCCTTATCGATTCCTTGCCTCTCTGTGATTTTGCCTTTCCTCAACTCGTGCGTTCAATGGAAAACCGCGAGGAGTGGGAGAATGCCGAGGATATTACGGGCGATTTAAACCTCGCCCTGCGTCTATTTTCCGCTGTCACCGGAGTGGAGTTGACTCGCGCTGAAATGGACCGAGTGGCTGAACGCGCCTTCACACTGGAACGCGTGATGTTGGCTCGGGCCGGACGTTCGCGTAAGATGGAAGAAAAAACTCTGTCGCCACATTTCAAACTGCCGTGTCGCGCCGATGGCACACTTATTGATGAAATCGGTTTTTCTCACTTGTTGGATGAATACTTCTCTGCTCGTGGTTGGGACCACGAATTCGGATGGCCGCAGGACGAACAACTAAAATCGCTTAATTTGAAGGAAGTTATTCCTGAGTTGAATCAGCACCGTCGTAATCTCAAGGAGATTTATGAACCTTGAAGATGGCAGCCAATATATGACTGACGAAGACTAACAGCCGTCCTATGTAGCGATATTACAACTTCTCCTCCGCGCGGCGGCCGATGTCGATTGTAAGTAACGCACATAGGGAAAATATCGACGCATAGATTATAAAAGTACGGCTGAATCCTCCCAGCAATAGCCGCAGATATTGTCCGCCGACTATGGTGAATCCGACACCGAAGTTTGGCAGCAGCGATAGGGCGGCGAAAGCGAGATGCCGTCGATGTTCGTCGGTCGAATCTCCGACCATAGCGGTGATGACTGTCGGCACCGTGCCAGATTGTAGTCCTAACATCGCCGCGGCTATCGACAAAGCGGCTAAACTTTTGGAGAAGACCGCAACACCCAATCCTATTGCCGCGCCGAGAAACATATATCGCAGTACCTTATCCCTTCCCATCCAATCCGACAAACCTCCGACGACCCAACTGGCAAGTAATCGGGCGATATAGAAGCTTATTGTAATCCAGTGAACCATATCCGGCTTACCGAGGTCTTTCGCAAAAGTGCCGAAGCTGCCCAATAACAACCCAAATCCGAAAGACGCCGCTATCTGGATAAACACAAATTCCCAACTTTTGACTGTTTTCAAAGCGCCAAATACATTTGTGATTTTAGGAGGATTTTCACGCGATATCTGGCGTTTAGGCAAAAACAACGAAATGACATTACCCACCAGACTGATTGCAACTGCTATCAGCAAAACTTGTTGGAATTTCTGGTTTGGCGAGAGGCTGCCCAATATCATCACGCCAGCGCCCTGTCCGATAAATACGGAAGAATAGAAGATGCCAGAAGCGAGACCGTATCTCTTACTGGAAGTTGTTTGTAACAATTGCGTCGGACTGGTAATCCAAACCGCTGCGGCTCCCCATCCCCAGATGAAAGCAGCGATTAACAGCAACCAATAATTGCTGAACAAAACAACGCAGAGCATAAAAAATGTATATGTGCAAAGTCCCAGCACAACGGCTTTGTACATGCCCAAAAATCGGATTGTATGAGCGGAATAGATGCGCCAAAAAACGCCGGCAAAATAGACCATCGCTAAAATCCAAGAACATTGAGCGTCTGACTTGCCTGTTTTCTCCGCTATATTTGTAACCAGAAACTGCTGCATGGCGCCTGCGCCCATGAAGGCGAACAAAAAACAGCCCGACAAAATCACTAAATCGCGCGACAACGCGGAGTGTGTCTTCCCTGAAGCATCTATGGTATTTTTCAAATGTTTCTCCTTAGTTCAGATGGATGCCCGAACTTGTTCGGGTATTGCTCCCAACAAGTTGGGGCTTTCTGTTTTCATACACATTCTAGGGTATCCTCCTGTGCCCTTCACATTTCACGTCCACGGTACCTCGACGGAAAGTTCCTCCGCTATATCGACCAACGACGTTACATGCTGATGATGTAGAGGTATGCCTTCCTTCCGCCATTTCTGACTTTTCATCCACTCAATTTCACCGGGCAGATATACTCTATCAAAGCCCTCAGCAGGCTTGGATGCGCGGATAGTTTGAATGGTTCTATCCATCTCCTCGGTAAATTCATCCAACGGCACAAAGCTTGAAACGTTGATAGCATAAAAGAAATGCCCGGATGACCGTTGTCCTGAATATTCTGAAATACTTCTGTGACAGGTTGAAATTCCACCTGCTAGTGGACCGCTCAAAGCATCCATCGCCACTGCGAGAGCATAACCTTTCACGCCGCCCATCGGAAGGAGGACGCGCGCTTTTGAGGGGTCATCCGTCTCTTTGCCGTTTTCGTCTAACGCCCAGCCGGGCGATAATTTCCGTCCATACATCGCCATCGTTGCAATTCTCCCCCAAGCTGAAACGCCACAGGCCATGTCTATCACGATAGGCGGTTCTTTTTTCGTCGGTATGGCGTAAGAGAGCGGATGATTGCCCATGACGCGTTCCATCCCGCCATACGGCGCGACGCCGGGGCTGCTGGTGGATACACTGAACCCTATCATCCCATGTTCCAAAGCCATCATGGAAAAACACGACGCCGCGCCGAAGTGGTTGCTATTGCGCGACCCCACCGCAGCGATGCCGGTAGTTTTTGCTTTGTCAATCGCCAGGTTCATTGCTCTAACGCTAACTAGATGTCCCAACCCAGCATCGCCATCTATCAATGCAGAAGATGGCGCTTGATTAATAATCTGGATGTTAGGCGTCGGATTTATCCGGCCCGATAAAACACTTCTCACATATCCGGGCAATGCCCGTGTGCCGTGAGAATGAATTCCTCTGAGGTCAGTCTCAACTTGTAGATGAGCCACGATATCGGCGTTCTTTTTGGAGACACCAACTTGCTGATATATTCGGCTGCTCAATAACTGTAGCTCATCTGCCTGAATGACAATTTCCTGTGAAGAGAGTTCTCCGACTTCATCGGAATGCGTCATATTTTCTTTGTTCATCTTTTTCTCCTGATATGATATACATAGAGACCGAGTTTTTCTCAAAAAACTCAGTCTCTTCCTAACAACTTTTTTCCGCCCTCGCGCAGGCAACAGCGTATTTTATCATCTTACGGGCAATATCCATACCCGTAGCAGCTTCCAGGCCTTCAAACCCCGGGGATGGATTGACTTCTATAACTACTGGTCCTTTTTGGGTTGCCAAGATGTCTACTCCAGATATTCCAAGCTGCATCGCAGCAGCCGCTTTCAAAGCGATTTCCGCATACTCGGTCTTTAGTTCAATCATTATCCCTACAGCGCCACGGTGGATATTCGCCCGAAATTCGCTGCCGCGCGCGATACGTTGCATTGCGCAAATGAGTTCCCCACCGATAACCAGGGCGCGGATATCTCGTCCTTTCGCTTCCTCGATAAACGGTTGAATAATGTAATCCCTATACAAGTCACACATAGCGCCAATCGTCGAACTCAGCGAGCGCGGTGTATCTAGCAGCATGATGCCTTTGCCTTGTGTGCCTTCAAAAGGCTTGGCGATAAATGGATAGTTACCAGTTCGTCTGACGGATTGTTCCAAAAATTCAGTCGAACCGATTGTAAACGTCGGCGGCACGGGGATGTCATGCGATGCTAAAATGCGCAGGCTCCTGAATTTATTGCGGGCATCGTCAATAGCCCTGGCGCTATTGACCAATGGAACACCAACCCATTCGAAGTGTTCGATAACTGCTAACCCATATCGTGCCGTAGCAGCCCCGAGGCGCGGAATTACAACATCCAAATTATTTACTGGGCGTCTCCGATGATAAATAGCGTGTCCTTTACATCCGATGTGAAGGTAACAATCGAAAGGGTCCATCAACGTTACGACGTGTCCCATACGATTGGCGGCTTTATGAAGCCGCTTGACGCTATAGTTTTCTTTGCCCCTCGATAAAATACCAATTCTCATTTTAACTCCTTATGGCCCCCAACTTTCGGTGGGTTTGGTAAGTATAACACAATTTCAAAAACAAGTCAATTTTTACGGATAAACAGATTGAATTGTCAATCAGATTATGTTAAAATTATAAACCGAATGTAGTTCTCAAAACCGATAAATTTTAGGACAGACTAAATAGGTGATTTTCAGATGGAATTTATTGAGTAATTTTCATTATTACCTAAGGAGAAAACATGCAGCGTGAAGAATTGAAGAAAAAGCTCTGTGAGGCTATTGACCGCCGACGAGAGCAAATTATATCCATTGGCGAACAGATAATGAATAATCCAGAGCTGGGATTTAAAGAGGTGAAGACGGCGAAACTTGTCTCGGAGACTTTAGGACAACTTGGTATTCCCCATCAGGACGGATTGGCAATTACCGGAGTAAAAGGACTCTTGCGGTGTGCAAAACCTGGTCCGACATTGGCGCTCATGGGGGAACTGGACGCCTTAGTGGTATTTGACCACCCAATGGCAAACAAGGAAACAGGCGCAGCACATGCCTGCGGACACAACGCTCAGATAGCTGGGCTCATGGGCGCAGCGATGGCGATGGTTGATACAAAAGCCGCCGAAGAGCTCGCGGGCAATGTCGTCTTTTTCGCCGTTCCCGCTGAAGAATACGTCGAAATCGAGTATCGGATGAATCTTGTGACAGAGGGGAAATTGGAATTTTTGGGAGGTAAAGCTGAACTGGTGCGTTTGGGACATGTAGATGATATCGACCTGGCAATGCTGATTCACGCAAGTTCGAATCATGTGGATAAGTTGGCAGGTATTGCCGACTCGTCCAACGGCTGTATCGTGAAATTGATTCGCTTTATCGGCCGTGCAGCCCATGCTGGCGGAGCGCCTGACAAAGGCATCAACGCTTTGAACGCGGCGATGGTCGCGATGTCCGCAATCCATGCGCAACGCGAGACCTTCCGCGATGATGACACTGTGCGGGTGCATCCTATCATCACGCATGGCGGCGACCTGGTAAATGTCATCCCATCCGACGTGCGGATGGAGACTTATGTGCGCGGGAAGAAAACTGAAGCGATTGATGACGCCAACATGAAAGTTGACCGCGCCCTGCGGGCGGGCGCCATGGCCGTCGGAGCGAAAGTTGAAATCCAAACCCTGCCAGGCTATCTGCCGCAGATTAACAATCCCGATATGGCGGAACTCTTTAAAAACAACGTGACATCATTGATAGGCGCGGACGAATTCGCTCAAGGCGGACATCGCACCGGTTCGACCGATATGGGGGATATCTGTCATATAATGCCCGCTATACATCCGTACATCGGCGGCGCGGAAGGCACGGGACACAGCATGGATTGGCGCGTCGCCGACCCCGATATAGCTTACGTTACGCCAGCTAAGGTGTTGGCGATGACCGCTGTCGACCTGCTCTACGACGACGCGCAAAAGGCAAAAGAGATACTTCAGAAGACAAAACCGCGCATGACCAAAGAGGAATATCTGCAATATCAGCGCAACACGTTCCGCACCGAATTGTTCGGAGGCGAAGAGGTAATTGGCGTCCTTAAAGAAAGTCTAAAATAGCTTATAGAAAAGTGGAAGGATGGAAGGCAGGGAAGGAAAGGATGGGAGTCCTTAATTCCGAATTCTGGAATGGAAGGAACTCTACTCTTTCGCCTTTCGATTGGGGGGTGATTTCGTGAAAATTATCTGCACCGGCATCAGTTGTTCTGGAAGAAAAGAACTTATGCACGATTTTCAAGCCTTGTGCGAAAAGAAAGGATTGAAAATCGGATTTTTCAACGTCGGCGATTTTATGAAAAAAGCGGCAGCCGAAGCAGGCATAAAATTCACCGAGAAGGTTTTAGATTCTGATACTACCGTCCTCGCCCTGGCGCGAAAATCCGCCTTTTACGAGATTGCCAACCTGGCGCAAAATCATGAACACGCGTTTATCGGAATACACGCCTGTTTCCGATGGCGGGGCGTCTTGCTGGAGGGGCTTTCATTTCGCGATATTCTGAATTTGCCCGCTGACGTATTCATCAACGTCGTCGATAATTTAGCGGATATCGCCAAAAGGATGTCGGAAAATCCTCAGTGGTCGGGGATGCACAGGGACGAGATTAATGTCTGGATTGATGAGGAAGAATTTCTCACCAAACAGTTGGCAAATTTCAGCGATAAGCCATACTATATTGTCACCAGAAATCATAATCTGCAGAATTTTTACGACCTGTTATTTTCACAGAAAAAAAAACTTTATCTTAGCTATCCCATCACCCTGCTTAGAGATACGCCGGGAAAAATTGAACGGATACGAACAGTAGGCGCGCGTTTGGCAAAATCCTTTATCGTTTTCGACCCTCTGGATATTAAAGATATGGAACTTTTGGCAAACCTTGAAAAAAGCGATTCCGACACTAAAATTGGAGATATAGACAAAGGGCTGATAGAACGTATTAAAACCCGCACTATATCAAGAGATTACCAATTTATTCGCCAGAGCGATTTTATTGTGGTCATTTATCCGACGGATAAATTATCCCCCGGCGTATTGAGTGAGATGAATTTCGCTTCACGATACAATAAACCCGTTTATGCTGTTTATACTCACGCAAGAAGCATCTTCTTTGAGAATCTCTGCGAACGGATATTCGATTCATCAGATGATATGGAACAATTTTTGATTGAAAAGGAAAGTAATTAGTAATTCGTGCTGTGGGGAATTTCTGGGTATTTATTTTTTCCTTTGACAGAAGTGTATAGTTGAAGTTGAGAACACGGGAAGCATGAAGAAAGCGATGCTTGAAAAGTTCCGGGGTATTTAAAGAAATTTGGTTGACAAATTATCCATGAGGCGTTAAAATATAAATAAGCCGTCGTATGACGAAGACAAAGCTGCGTGAGCTCTCTCAGAAAGTAGACTCGTAGGTCTTCAAATTCCCTAATCTAATTTTTAACACATTTTCTGTCTCATTTCAACTAAAATCGACTCTTCGATATCGAGTGTGGTAAAAAATAACCACAATACAAATTCCTCATGAGAGAATTTCTGTCCCGAATTCTTGCGAATTCGGCTACATCCCACTATTTTTCCGCGTGGGGAATTT
>DTYX01000464.1 GCA_012961655.1 Candidatus Poribacteria bacterium | reverse complement strand
GAAAGTGATTCACCGCAGATGAAAGGTCGCATCTTTAACGAAATAGCTCGCGACATCCGCGCCAAAACGGAAGGCTTGAATCCAGAGCAACGCCAGCAATTTGTATTAAATGAGCATTTTCGATTGCGCATCAGCCCTCTGGACCATCAAGCATTCACCATCGCTAAAGCGTATCATAAACAAGGAGATGCTCAAGGACACCTTCGCCGCCAAGCAGAACAAATTTTGTCAGCTATCGATGCAATAGCGAACGAACTCAAATCAATTCCGCGACTGTATAACAGGTTTGCCCATATCATATCAGAGATTATTATGGACTGTCAATATGTTATAGGTGGCGGTAAAGTAGCAAGTTTGCGAATGGGGCAAATGTTGTCCAAAGAAGCGCATCTTCGTGTTTAATTAAGATTCGTGTTTAATTAAGAGTAGAATCCGTCGGCCCTTAGGTAGGATTTGGAATTACCACTAATTTTCTGAAAGTTTTGGTTACTTGTCAACCTAAAGGAAAAGGATAAAGGAAAGGAGGGGCTGATGAGTATTAGATGTCCCAACTGTGGATTCAATAACCGAAATTAGGAATTGCGGTTTTAGTTTTCCTTCAACTACAGGGGTAAACCCACCACCCAATGTGCCATTGCAGCCACCTCCGCAGCATCCCCAAAATCCAAAGCCAGCGCAGCCTGTTCCTGTTGTTCCGCCTTCGCCTCCGCCCCAGCAACCTTACGTTGCAATGCCATCATCCTTCTTTACAAAATTAAAAAAAGTTTTGGCTCAATTTACAAATGTCCTAAGCTCGTTTTTCGGTTGGTTATTCAATCCTGCGCCGCAGCTTGAAGGAACAGTAATTAGCGTAGACCCACCATATAACGAGAAACCCGATTTTGACGTCGCAGGTTTGCTGCTGCGGATTTTTCTAATTGGGGGCGCTTTAATGCTCTTGTTGCCAATTCTAGCGGGGGCTATGGTTGCCTTGATAATAATAGCTATCCTGTTTGGTCTGCTGGGATTGGGAGTGCTATCCAGTCTTTTTCCATCTTGTATGATTGGGTGTTTGCCTTCCCTTTTTATGTTCCTTTTCAGAGGGAAGACTCCGAGGGAGATTCCAGTACGCAACTTTCGCATTCAAGATGTTAGTGGGACAGAATACCAGGTACGGATGAAAGGGGAAATAAAACGCGGTAATATCTCCCCTGGGGATGATGTTAGCATCTGGGGGCGGTGGAAAAATGGAACCCTGTTCTTTCGAAAAGCCACAAACCACCGAACCAACTCGGATGTTATCATCCGACGTCCTCTATCTGTCAAGATTTTGTTCGGTGTGATTATCTTTCTGTTTATTCTCTTTTTGTTGACGAGCAAAAAGTAGGAAGCAAACAGATAAAACTTACGCACTGTTTTTTTAATGGGGAATGGCAATGAGTTATCAGATTACTTTTGTTTCAGGGGCAAGCTTAGAAGCGAAAATCAGTTCCCTTGAGCGGCGGGATTTAGAAGAGGATGTTCCCCTGCTCTCCCATATCAGCCATCAGTTGTCGAATTTTCAATTTGTCCGCATTGTTGGTCTTTCTCGATTCTGGGAAACGAGTAACAAGAATCCGAACGAATCCTTCTCTCTGCAAGGCTGCATGGAGGATGTGCTCACTGGCTTGCATGGGCTTTCTCTCCCTTACGCATACCTTATCGTTGGAGAGAAACGGCAACTTCATTTCTTCAAAGGTGTGAGCGCCAAATCCAATGGCGATGTTTCTGCACTTAAAACGGCTTTAACCGGTTCCTTCCCTGCCATAGAACTTCAAGAACCTGTTGATATCGCTACGCTCGATACTATTTTGACGAACCTCCCTCATCGTGCCCTCATGACGGGTATTCCTACTGCAAAACAAACAGCGCAGGAAAAAGAAACAGTACGTGAACAAATTGAGCGATTAGCGCGAGGCCTATACGGCGAACGGTGGGCGTATCTCGTGCTTGCGGAACCGTTAGACATTCCATTTACTACCGCTGCGTTCGATGCTATTGCAGCCGAAATCAAGCAGACTCATAACACCTACTTGCTCAAAGGGACAGTGGACGAATCCAACCGTCTTGCGCAGCATTATATTGATTTGCTGGAAGCTACTTTAGAACAATATCAGCGGGGAAAAGCCGTGGGAATGTGGAATGTGGCAACTTATCTATTCACTTCAAATCCAAACACGTTGGGTAGAGGGATGGCATTATTGAGAGCGGTTTACGCCGGCGAGTCGTCCCTCCCTGAACCTATCCGCATGCGCCCTTGTCATTCATTCTCGTCTTCTACTGGACATTCACAATCCCAAGTGACAAAAGCGATGGGCACGAACCTGGACTCGAAGGATTTGGCTACCCTGATACTTTTGTCTACAGAAGAGATGCCGGGTTTTAGTGTGAAGGACTACGCTCGATTTGACGTATCCTTGCCTGATACCAAGAACGCAAAATCCCTGGCTATTGGCAACGTCCTGCTGGACTGTCGTTCGACGGGGAATTGGTATGAGATAGAATGTGATGATTTGGCAAAGCATGGTTTGATAGTCGGCGTCACAGGCAGCGGCAAGACAAACACCTGTTTTTATCTGCTTCATCAGCTCTGGCAGGAACACCACATCCCCTTTTTAGTCATCGAGCCTGCGAAGTCAGAGTATCGTGATATTATGGATGTGCCAGGCTTTGAGGACCTGCGGGTTTTCACTCTGGGTGATGAAACCATAGCGCCTTTTCGGATGAACCCCTTCGAGGTTATGCCCGGCGTCCATGTCCAGTCGCATATTGACTACCTGAAATCGCTGTTCTTCGCTAGTTTCGTTCTATATGCCCCTATGCCGTATGTCTTGGAACAGAGCCTGCATGAAGTTTATGAGGACAAAGGCTGGAATCTGGCATTAAACGAAAATCCACGCGGTACTTCTTCCCGTTCCTATCCCACCTTGACAGACCTATATTACAAAATCGAGTACGTGGTTGAGCGTCTAGGATATGAGGAGCGCATTACAATGGATGTGCAAGCGGGCTTGCGGGCGCGGATAAACAGCCTGAGAATTGGCGGCAAAGGACTGATGCTGGATGTCAGAAGAAGCATACCCATGCAGCAGTTATTAGAAAATCCTACCGTCTTGGAACTAAAGCAGATTGGCGACGACGAGGAAAAAGCCTTCCTCATTGGGCTATATTTGATGCGACTATATGAGTATTACGAATCGCAATTCAAACTCGGCAAACAAACGCAGGCGCACAGGTTACGACATCTCACAATCATCGAAGAAGCACACCGGCTGCTGAAGAACGTACCGACGGAAAAAGCAAGTGAGGAAAGCAGTAATATAAAGGGGAAGGCGGTCGAAGCATTCAGCAATATCCTCTCTGAGATTCGCGCCTACGGCGAGGGAATTCTGATTGCCGAACAGATTCCTGTTAAACTCGCCATGGACGCCATCAAGAACACCAACTTGAAGGTTATGCACCGGCTTGTATCGCAAGAAGATAGGGAGGTTATGGGCGGTACAATGAATCTCGATGAGGCTCAAAAACGATATGTCGCCTCTATAAGTTGTGGGACAGCCGCCGTCTATGCAGAAGGGATGGATAGCCCTTTTCTTGTGCAGGTGCCCAATTACAAAGGGAATACTCTCAAACGAACGCTGTCAGACGACGTTGTTCGCCAACAAATGCAGCAGCGGTTTTTGAAGCATTTTCCAGGGCTGCGCTTTCTGTCAGAAGGTCTGTCTTTATCAGTACGAAGTTGCGCATCTTGTGAAAGATAAGCTGTTGACTCGAGATTTTGATATGCCGATGAAGGACTGCCCTGATGATAACGCGCTATGGACTTCGCTTGCCAGTGTATGCCAAAACGCGGCGCAACGGGCTGTATGCACAAACCAACCCAAAGTCAGCAAAGCGGTCGCGCTCTGCTTCGCCGTCCAGAAAGGGGCAGCGTTGAAATACTCTTATGCGGAACAGACAAAATTGGTGAAGAATGTGCTGTCAGTAGTCGATTCGCAGAGGAGCTAAAAAAGAATAATATGACAACCTTTCGGAATGTATCATGAAGAGGGGAGGTGGTTAGCTAAATTTCCCATCTAAACCAGGGATACTAAATAGGATAAAGCGGACACTTTTAGTCTGATCTTTATCAGATAGATTTTTCAAACAATCTTTTAGCCCTATTAGTATTCTTTCATAAGTTAAACAACAAGATAATTATACCGGTATTGTCAAATCTGTGCGCTCTGTCAAGCTACAATGCAATGTGGGTTAAATTCCCGGAAACCCAGGGAGCATGGGGATTGCATTTGACAGTACCATTATGTACCAGGAGGAATATAGAAAAATGAAACGTAATAGCCTAATGTATAACCTGATTAGATTCTCAGCAGCTCTGGTCTGCATATTCGCTGTTCATCAGCTCTTAAGTGTGCCATCCATCCATGCGGCAGAGATGTATGAACGCAAGTCAATCTCGTTCCTTAGTAGGATTATACTAACTCCTGATGCAGAAGACATACCAGGGGACAAGGGTGTTTACTTGAGGAATGAGATTATAAAGCAACTCAAGATGCCCCGATTCGATTACAACAATGTGCCTGTATCAATGGAGGGAACGTTCTGGAGCGAGGCGCGCACATACTTCTCCCAGACTATGCAGAAGTTGAGAGCCATTAGCTCCTCAATCTCCCAGACTAATCGCTCCATAAGTAGTCTTGAGCAAAAGATTGAGAGCTTAGATAGCCGTATATCTGCTGTTGAGAAGGCTGGTAAGGATGCCTCAAAGTACAGGAGCGAGAGGAGTAAGTATCGGAAACAAAAGCGTGAGTTGGAAAGTCGTAGATCTAGTCTGCTTGCCCAGAAGGAGCAGCAGGAAGAAGTTCTATTGGGGCAAGGGGGGGAACTACTGACGAAGACGGTGGCTGGGGAACTCTTTAAAGTGCTGCAGGACCCCAAGTTGCTGATGCTTAGGGCGCAAGAATATGTGAGTGAAGTAGATCGAAACAAATTCATAGTACAAAAGGCAAAGGAACTGGGGATTACCGTTGAGGATGTGGAAAAAGTTATGGATTCGGCATATCTGTGCATGTTCTTCTTGACAGATTATGACCGGACTTTAACCAGGGACAAAAAGACAGGGGAAAGAGAAGTAACCTACAGTCTGTCTGGTGGCATAGTCTGGTATAAGCTTGTTATTGAAGAAGGGGGGAATGCTTATATGGATACCCTGAAGACGTTCAGGCTCACCAAATCCTCCTCGGGAAATCCTGATAAAACCTCGCCGCTCTCAGGTTTGGACGGCGATACGTCTGCTTTTAGAAGCGCTACTGGGAGCTTTGGGAAATACTTATCCCTGGAAACACGCAAGCTTGATGATTTTATCCTGAAGATAGGGGTTGCCGAAGTTAGTGGGAGTAAGGTAGGCTACCCACTGGGGAAAAAAGAGGGTATTTTCATCGATCAAAAATACCGAGTCTTTGATAAAATATCACTGTTCAGTATAGGCGTGGAGTTTCAGGAAGAGCTAAACAACGAGCGTTTCTCTGAAGATCTGCGCCGGAAGTTCGAAGAGAATGGCATTCCCCTTTCTCAGGATTCCACCGTTTCGATTATGGCGAAGGATTCCAGGTGGAAAGTTGCTGATAAACGTAAAGGGAAATATTACATTATCGAAAAAGATAGTAGTAATGAGCTATACGTTTATGAAAAGGAAAAGCGCGACGACAAGATTAAACTGAAAAAGCGCGGCTTCTTCTACGTCAACAAAGTTATAGATAACACAGTCGCCAGAGACAAACTAAGCTACGGCAAGTTAGTTATCCGCGGCGCCAAGCCGGGAATGCAAATCATTGAGTTCCCCAACACGGGCATTGACTTGAGCGTTCGTTTCAGAACAGGGGAGATGAAGATTGGGCAGGGAAGCCTACAATCGTCTATCTATGGTATGGAAGTTAAGGAGGACATCACTGCTTCTCTTTACGCTTTGAACTCCACCCTTCAATATGACGTGGGAATGTACACGAATATCACTCAGACATTCTTGACTATTGGAGGAGATATCGGAATTCTAACACCCGCTGAGGGCATAATCATTGAGCCCTACCAGAAGGAAGATAAAATCCCGATTTATTTAGATGTGTATGGCGGTCTTCTAAAGAAAGTATACATCTATAGATTGGCTTTATACTTAGAACCTCTGATTCAATTTCAGCTCCTGAATATAGGATCTTCGGAAGAGCGAGAAACGAACGTAGATAGCGATGGAGATGGCAAGAAAGACAAGAAGAAGGATAGTACAAGCTTTACAACTGCTGCATTATCATTTTCACCAAGGGCGGGTATGGAGCTCGCATTAAGAGAAGATATAAACATCGGTGTAGCGGTCAGCTCTACCATTCCTATCGGACCTACGGACAAGTGGTCGGGGAACCATACCCCGCCAGGAGGAGAAGCGGAGAGTTTATTTGAAAAGTCAGTCATTGGACCGAAGATCGCCTATCCGAAGGCGTTTATAGGCTTCTATGTAAGTTACCGTCTTCCGAGTTTTTAATATCAATGGACGGTTGAATTGTCATAGAAGGCACTTTAGTTACCACTTTGGACATTTTTAAAGTCAATTGCAGCAGTGGCTTAATTCTCCGTTAAGATTATTAGGCCACTGTTGTCTAGAAAATAACTTTTATAGGAGGATATATTATGAGTCAATACAAAGTAGGCATCAGCGTTCTGGCATGTCTGTTGGTGTTGGGATGTGCCAAACCACCTCCACCTCCACCTGTACTCCCCATATCACGAGAGGCCAGAATAGTTGAAAGCACAACCCCGGCCGAGATTATGGTCGAAGCGTCAGGTATAGGAAGAGACGTCGATGAAGCTCTGTTGGATGCTCGCCGCTCTGCCGTTGCCGTGGTTCTGATTGGCGGCTCGGATCCGTTGCTTGAGACACAGGAAGAGAGGTCGAGGTTTAAGCTTATACAGGAGGAGTTCTATGCGGCGCCGTCGGTAAATCAGTATATCACTTGGGAGGCTGGCTGGGAGGCACGAGAGAGCAAGCAGATCAAGATTGAAGGTGGGAATAGGACCAAGGTCACCAAGCACTTCAAGGTTAATAAGAGAATGTTGCAGGACGAGATGGTGCGCCGCGGAATTATGAAGCCACCAGAGGAGGTTGAAGATGCCATGGGGCGGCCAAACATCGATGTCATCCCCAAGGTACTTAAGGGGGAGGATCCCATCGCTGCAATGAACGATAATCCTGCGCTGAGACATGCTGCGCAGGCCATCGGGTCATACCTTTCCGCACGAGACTACGAATACGAAGATATCGAACAGAAGATTAACATGGATGACTTTGTTGATGCGCAGCAGGCTCTCGCTGGAATCGGTGAGGATGACAGCCATAAACTGGCTTTGGCTGCTGGCGGTGATATATACATCACCTTCACCGCAGAAGTTCAAGAGGCTGGGACTGCCCGAGGCATAGCTGGCAAGAAGGCAATAGTCGGTATAACAGCTTACGAAACGACAACAGCGCGCTCGTTGGGAACAGAAACAGGATATAGCCCACTCCGGCCAGGTACAGCCGAACTTTCACTTATAGAGGAGGCTGTCAGTGGCGCCATAGACAATGTTCTCAGTCGGATTAACGCATACTGGAAAAAGGACATGAAGCAAGGCGTCCAGTATAGGGTTGTAATCAGTATAGTGGGCGACTTTGATAAAGATGAACGCGAGGACATCGCTTTCGCTATGAACCGGGTCATGAAGAAAATCTGCAAATTCACCAAAGAGAATATAGCTACTGATCAAACTTTGGACTATCAGGTCTGGGTATCTCCCCAAGAGATTAGTGACAGCAGGGAACTGTATGGACTCTTGAGGCGGGATTTTCCAGTGGAGTTTCGACCAGGCAAATTACGCAGTGTCCATTTATTCAAAAAGTTAATCATTTTACAAGTCAATAACGCGGAGTAATAGCGTGCAGAGTTAGAAGAAAGGAAATGAGGAAATGATAGGAAATGGGGAACGGGTAGTAACCTTCATTTCCACATTTCCTCGAACATAAGAACTTAATCATCATGGAGGTGAATATCATGAGAAGGCCAACAGTTTTATTGTATCTACCCTGGGCATTGTTAGTTATATTAGCACTTATGCCCATAAATATCGTTCACGGAGAGATGTTTTCTGTGTCTGTATCCGTCAATCTTGAAGATGGCATCCCCCTACCTGAAGTGGAGAAAATGGTGATAAATACCATCAACAAGCTCGGCTACACAGTTAGGAGCAATGCTGACATTTCGGTGGAAGGCTGGGTATCCATCACCGATGAAAAGCAGATAAGCGGAATTCGCCCGAGAACTATGGTTAGTCTGCGTATGGACATCCAGATTAAAAACTCGAAGACAGGTGAGGTTCTTGACAGCTTTTCTGCGAATGGTAATGGTGTAGGAGATGACAAAAGGGAAGCCTTCCAAAAAGGACTCCGAAAGATTAAAATCAATGAGTCTAAACTATCGGCAGCTCTCAAAGGTATTGCGGAGCGTTCGAAGCGTATGTCGAAACCCTATTTTGATGAGGGCAAACTTCTGCTACAGCAAGGTAAGTATAGGGAGGCGCTTAACAAATTAAAAAGAGTTTATCTTGGGACCGACGAATTCACTGAGGCACAGATGCTCATACAGGATATACGAGTCGTAATACCGAAACCTACTATAGCCGTCCTTAAATTTAAGACCAACGAAAGTGACATAGCGGGAAACTTCAATGACGTACTCACAACGACGCTGGTTCAGAAGGAGTCAGAAGAGATTATCGTGTTGGAGTGGAAGCAGATATTAGGAAGACTAGACCAACAAAGTCTCGATATTAATTTGCTCTTGGAGCCTGCTGAAGCCAGCCGGCTTGTGGGACCAATCGGAGCTGATTTCGTGCTTTTGGGCAACCTCACTTTTTCTGGATTCGGAATTGAAGTAAACGCTCGCCTTGTCAGCGCCGCAAACGCTCAGATTGTTACTGCGTTCCACACAAGAAATCCCGAAGATAAGCTTGAGAAAGTTGCCGAAGATATTGTGGCGGAAATTCATAAGGCTATAGAAACCGGGAAATTAGACAGGATTCGGGATATTAAAATAGACACTAACCTGCCGCGCATCATGATAATGATTTCTGAGGAACAGATGAACCAGTCGTTTTCCAATCCTGTGGTTGAGACGGCAATGATGCAGGAGTTCTGGGAAAACGGGTTTAGAGTCGTTGATGCGGTATATAGCAGTAGGATTCGTCAAACGAGGGAAGGGAAAGCGGCGACCGCAGGGGACATCAAATCTGCTATTTCTCTCGGAAAGCGATACGGTGCGGGGGTAATCATTGTTGGTAAAGCGTTCATTGGCAATGAGAACAATGCACAAATTGAAGCTCTCGCGATTGACAGAGATACTGAGATGATTCTGACTGCAAACGAGTATGCCAAAGCGTCAAATTCGGTGGATTCTCTAAGTTTTGCTGGTAGGCAACTTGCGGAACATATCATCGAGCCAATTACAGCAGGATGGCCAATAGATTCTGATGGGGTTACACCCAAAAGTACAAACCTGTCACTTCCGTTGAACGGGATGAGTGAGAATAATAGCTTGGATTATGATGCGCAGGATAAAGTTGATTGGTGGAACATCGAAGTGCCAGCGAGTGGGGAACTGACGGTGACGGTCACCAGTGTACCTAACTTGGGCTTGGACGTAGCAATATATGGTCCCAACGGGGCAAACCAAATTGCTGAACCATCCAAAAGAAAGAAGGACAAACAGGTTGCTGCTAAACTTGATTTAGCAGCAGCATACTATGTGAAGGTATATGTTGATAAACCTGGCATTACAACTACCTATACCCTTCGCACTTCGTATACAGACATGCGTTTCCTACAAGGGTTTAGAAGTTATGAAGAAGGAGAATACGCAGTATGCATAAGTTATCTCGAAGAAGCACTGAGAGAAGGTTATGCCAGCGAGTCGAATCTCCTTGATGCTCATTTATACTTGGGAATCGCTTATGTTGCCAAAGGGTGGAAAAGCAAAGCCATGGCACAGTTCAAAGAAGTACTGAAGATAAAGCCTGATTACGAACTTGACCCGGGTATGTCACCGAAAATCACGGCAGTTTTCGATGAAGCCCGAAGGATGGTCAATCGATAAACTTCAAACAAACTCAACAAATGTTGTTTTAGTGGGTCATTAACCTAAGTGACGGGGTCACTCTCGCCACTTAGGTTAATGGACACCTCTTCCAAAATGGTAGTGAAATGTTTGCAGCCTTAGAGAGGGTGAAGGAGAATGTTAACAAAAGGGACTCTCCTGCAAGGGCGTTACCGCATCATGAACGCCATCAAGCAAGGGGGGATGGCTACCATCTATCTTGCGCAAGATACGCGGTTTTCAAACCGTAACTGCGCTGTCAAGGAGATGCTCGATACCTTCACGTCTCAAAGTGAAAGAGCTGATGCCGTCCGGCGGTTTGAACAAGAGTCAGACATCCTTGCCAGTCTGCAACATCCGAACATTATTGAAGTGTACGACCGTTTCACCGAAGGGCAGCGACACTATCTGGTGAT
>DTYX01000463.1 GCA_012961655.1 Candidatus Poribacteria bacterium | reverse complement strand
GGGCAATTCATCTCCACGCCTTACGGCGGGAGCTTTCTTGTGATTACCTTGTAAACTTTAACATCCTTTTCACTTCATGTCAACTTTTAAAAATCCAAAAATCTGAAAAATCACGGAGGTATAACGAGGATTCATAAATAGCTTCGCAAATCGTTTGCGCTTTCAGTCCATCCAATTCCGGACGTGTACGTTGCGCGACTGCGCGAATGAAATCATACACTTCAATAGTCACGCCTTCGGTGATGCCATGTGGAAAAAGCTGTCCTTTTTCCTCTTCGCTCAAGCTTTCCATATACATCCGCTGCAATTCATCAGGCTCTGTGATAGCGTCATTCCACAGTTGCAACTGTGGCGCCTGTGGGTAAGTGCCGCTACCACCGTAGATGGAACCACGGCTGCCATGATATGAATTATAGCTAATCCGACGGCCTGGCGCGGCACTGGTGATAATCCATGTCCCCATGACGCCATTTTTAAAAGTCAAGGTGGCGATACTTGTGTCTTCAACTGTTGCCGGCACAAGATTATCATGCTCATCTGAAAACTGAAACTGCTTCAGATTGTCAACTTTCGCATAGACTTCATCGACTTCTCCGAAAGTGAACGCCGCCATCTATAATACCGTCGCCACCGCCGGTCAATTTGTTCTGACGCCAGGTGATTCTCTGCTTACGGATAGGATTTTCTGGGTCATTGTTGGGACCACCCACCGCTTGACAGAAAAACAGGCGAGGTTGCCCTACACGCAATCGCGGTTGTATGATGCAGAAAATGAGGCATGCATATATCTGCGGCGTGAAGTTTCTCTTTTTCGAGCATCGTATGCATATCAGTATATACCATCGGTGCTACACAGTCTTGACTCTCAGCCGCTTTTTGTGCGAACTGTTGGGCGCGATTTTCGACAATATCGCACATAGCAACAAAATCGAACTGGTCAAGTCCCTGATTTTTGAGCCGGATGTATGCATTCAAATGAGCGCCTGCCATACCGCCACAACCTATAATGGCTAAACGCACCTTCTCCGTTGACATTATAAATACCTCCAACAAATAGCGGATGTTTTTGAGACAGTGTTATCTGAACTCGTTTTGATAGACTATAAAAAGATTATCAAAATAGAGACATTTGGCTATCGTCAGATGTTTCTATCCTTGTCATAGTAAGAATTTCAGAGATTTGATTAAGTGATGCTGTTGTGATATCTGAAATTGTATATGCGCCTTCATCGATTAGTTTTTGATTACCTTTGCTCTCATTGGCAACGGCAAATAGCTTCCGTCCTTGCGCTCTTGTTCGTTTTGCAGTGTCGATGCTGCCGCTATTTTCGTTGGCTTCGACAATGATAGTTCCTAATGCTAACCCGCTGATTATGCGGTCGCGGCTCATTAGTGTTCCGCCCGACGGTCGCGCGTTTGGATGCAATTCAGAAAATATCGCGCCTGATTGACGAATCTGTTCGGCAAGGCCGAGATTTTGATTAGGATGAATAATCTTTATTCCCGAGCCAAGAACAGCAATCGTGCGTCCATCGGCTTCAAGCGCTCCTTGATGCGAGGCGGTGTCAATACCTAAAGCAAGTCCGCTGACAATTGTAAATCCACGTTCTGCCAATCCATAAGCTAATTCCTTTGCCATCTTTCGTCCACCTTGGCTTGGATTGCGTGTCCCAACTATCGCGGCAGCACGATTGTCCTCCTCTCGAAAATCGCCCATCTGAAACAGCACAGGCGGCAAATCTGAGATAGTTTTGAGATTTTTGGGATAAGATTTGTCATATCGTGTGATAACGGTAATGCCGAATTCTTCTAATGCCATTAGTTCCATTTCGATTGCTTCCAAGTCAATTGCATGGATAGCCTCTGCAATCTTTGAAGTAAGACGCGGAATTTTACACAATTCATCCACAGACGCATTGAGAATATCTTCCGGATTATCAAACCTATCCACTAACTTCTCGAGCATTTTTGGACCAATGCCGTTCACAAAACTCAAGCCAACCGTAGCTGTTATCTGTCTTTCCGACATCACATTCCTCCTACCATCGTTTTAGTTAAAGTACGCACGTACAGAGTGGTAGCCTTATCTGCTTATCTAATTTTATTTTCGTAAAATCAACGTGTTTTACATTTTCAGGAATGAAAAAATAGTGTGATAATTTTTCCCAATCTTTATCCCTGATAGTAACGATTTCATCCAAGTAAAAACTAACCCAAATATCACCGACTTTAGAGCTGAGTGATTCTTTAGAAAGTTTATCCTTAGCTATATTTACGTACCTCTCATCAATATCAAGCCCGATAAATCTTCGTCCCAATCTTTTGGCGGCAATTACAGTTGTTCCAGTTCCAACGAAGGGGTCCAGTACAATGTCGTTTTCATCCGTACTCATCAAAATTATCCGCTCTAATAAATGTATCGGCAATTGACACGGATGTTCATCCCTATATTTACTGTGTTTAATCCGATGAATATCCGTCCATACATCAGATACCAATGGACCAAACGGGTGTAACCCAGCTTTTTTCCCGCCATAATCTTTTAGAAGATAGCCACATTTTCTACATCGTTTATGTGGATAACGAATCTCGTAAAATTTTCTCTTCTTTGGGTCTTTTACATAATACAAAATACCGTAGTGAGAAGGCTGCAAACTTTTTCCCATCGGCGCAGTTGGTGCATCCCACGTAATCCAGTGCTTAAAATAAGCAACTTCGTTCAAAAAACCCGCATAGTATGTCAGCCATTTCGGGATGTTATGGACAAATATAGAACCAGTAGGCTTTGTAATTCTAACCATTTCATAAATCCACTTCTTACACCATTCCAAATATATCTTAAAATCTTTGTCGTCTTTATATCCACTATATCTCTTTTTTAAATTAAAAGGTGGGTCAGCAAATGTTATATCTACCGTATCATTTGGGATGCTTCGCATAATTTCTAAACAGTCTCCCTGGATTACACTATTAATATATTCATCGTTCACTTAACAAACACCTCTTTTAGTAATTGCTTGAATCGTTCTAATTCTTCTTGGTGAAATGTAAAGACATCTTCATAGGCAGCAACCATTCTTTTTAAATCATTTTTTCTTACATACCAACCAATACCATCAACGAAACCTAAAAAGTGCGCTTTGGGGTAATGTTCTTTAATTAAAGCATCAATTGAAATCTCCGTTTTTGATTTATCTCCCTGACCTGAAGAAGTCGTAACTAAATATGAGCACTCAATGATTATTTTGGGATTTCTTTTGTTGGGAATAATAAAATCCATTGTTCGTTTTGTATCTGGAGCATTATCTATCAATTCACCTAAATCTCCTTTCTCAAATCCAATTCGCATTTCGTCAAGTATATTCTCGATAACCACTTCTGGATTATTCTCTCTCTTGCCCGAATAAGAACCTTTTTCTTTATAACGAATTAATGTATCAATTAATGCATCTATTTCAAAATTTAGCTTCGAAATACTCAATTTCTTAAGTTCAAAGAGTGGCAAAGCCTTGGAAAGAATAGGAATTGTAGAACCTTCGAAGAAGATATTTACTAAACCTTTTCTAAAATACTCATTTTCTCGTATATTCTTCTGAATTTTATTATCTGACCACTCTTTAATATTTTCCGTATTTTTCCCCGCATCTGTAACCCATTTTTCTTTATAAATAAGGGCGTTTAATTCTGGATCCTCAACTATTCGTATAAACGTTATAAGTCTTTTTAGACTTTCATTTGAAAAGCCTGTTAGTGCAAGTAATGCTCTCAATCCATTTTCTTTCTTGTAAATTAGGTCTTCGAATAATTCTTTTCTCAGCCCTATATTCCGGATTTGATTCTTTAGGACAAGTAAAGTTTCCTTAATCGAATTAACATAACCTTCGTATGCTTCCTCAAATTCCCTGTTATAAAAATAAAAGGTGTTCTTAATTATGACTGTGTCG
>DTYX01000462.1 GCA_012961655.1 Candidatus Poribacteria bacterium | reverse complement strand
TCTACTTTACGACTAATTTACAACCAAGCCCGCCGGACTTTACTGATGAACAGTTTATGAATAGCAGAACTGATAAGCAGTTATTTGACGCCATCAGTGAAAGTCCTGCTGGCGCAGAAAACAAAGGAGTATGTCCTCCTTGGGGAGGTGCGCTTGCAAAAGAAGAGATTGATTTACTGGTTACCTACATTAGAAATAAATTTACCCCGTTAGATAGCAAGCATCTAACGGGATTTACGGAGGTTTCACAATGAGACTCTTAAGACTCACGCTAACCGCCATAGCATTCATATTGCTTGGCGCAAATTTAACTTTCGCCGGCGTTATCAAAGGCGCTGTTACCGTTAAGAGGCTTCGCTCACTCGAAGACGTGGTCATTTTCATTGAGAAGGTTGGGGAAAACAAGTTCGCACCGCCCGAAGAGCCTGCGATATTAGACCAAAGGAATTTGGTATTCATCCCCCATGTGATGCCAATATTGGTGGGAACTAAAGTTGATTTTCCCAACAATGACAATGTTAGGCACAACGTTTTTTCCCCATCAAAGGCAAAGAAATTTAATTTGGGAACTTATGGCATTGGCGAAACAAAGTCAATGCTCTTTGACAAGCCGGGTAAGATATCGCTTTTGTGCAACGTACATGCAGAGATGTCCGCTTTCATTCTCGTTCTAAAAAATCCTTACTTCGCTGTCACGGATAAAGAGGGAAAGTTTAGCATCCCTAATGACAAAGCGATGAAGGCAGCAAAGGTTTCTGAAAAACACAAGGACCTTCCAGCCGGGAAGTATATTATCAGAACATGGCACGAAAAGTTGAAAAACGCTACCCAAGAAGTCATTGTTCCCGAAGAAGGTGAAGTGCAGGTTGAACTGAGTTTAACTAGAGGTAAGCCGAGTAAAGAACTGTACCCGAACAAGAAAAAGAGTAACTAATTTTTACTTATGTTTCTCAAATGAATGTTACTGAAATTTAATATTGAAAATTAGGTATTTTTAAAAAATAAACTATAACTTAATGGCACACATAAGAAACAGGTACGCAATACGTAAAAAGAATAAATTACGTATTACGCATCACGCATTACAGAAAAGAGCAAGTTTAATATTGAAAATTAAGCTTTTCGATTCCTTTTAAATTTTACTATGGGCTGAAGATGCTGAAATCTTTAGCCAATTATATAACACCCAGTCCAAATCATGCAACTCCTAAATCAAAAATCCGACCAAACCAGAAAACGGTACAACCGCGTCGCCACGGTTTACGACCTGATGGAAAAACCGATAGAGATGCTTTTTTTCCGCCACTGGAGACGGCAACTATTCTCTCAAGTTAAAGGCAGAGTGCTCGAAGTTGGCGTTGGAACGGGGAAAAACATACCTTACTATCCCAAAGGGCTAAAAGTTACCGCCGTCGATATCAGCGAAAAGATGCTGCAGAACGGGCAAAAGAGAGCCGCCGTGACTGGGAAAACCGTTCAATTTGCTTTGATGGACGCCCAACATCTTGCTTTTAAAGATGAAATTTTTGATACCATCGTTGCAACTTTCGTATTCTGCTCCGTATCGGACCCAGTGGAGGGATTAAAAGAGTTGAATAGAGTGATAAAAAAAGATGGCAGGATTCTCCTTCTGGAACACGTCAAAAGCAAACATCATATCATGGGGAAGCTAATGGATATTCTAAATCCCCTGACGGTCAAAATGATGGGTTTTAACATCAATCGCGATACTGTAACAAACATAAAAAACGCCGGACTTTCACTCATTTCTGAGAATAACCTTAAGGGCGATGTATTCAAAGAATTGCTGGCAGTACCGTGCAAGGAGATTTCATAATGAAACCTCGTAGGTCGAATTTCCAAATTCGACGATTAACTGAGAACACTCATCATCAACATCACCAGGAACACGAACAGATGCAACATGCGCATGGGGGTAAAGATGAGGTAGAGAAGCAAGGTTTAGAAGAGAAGCAAGAACAACATGAACATCATGACCACGCCGCTCATCACAGAATGATGATAGCGGATTTCCGAAAAAGATTCTTTATCTCACTTATTTTTACACTGCCCATATTAGCGCTCTCGCCAATGATACAAGGCTGGCTGAAATTGGATTTCCGTTTCCCCGGCAGCAACTACCTTCTGTTTGCATTGGCGTCCTTCGTGTTTTTTTACGGCGGTTGGCCATTTTTGAAAGGGCTTTTTGATGAGTTAAAGGATAAATCTCCAGGCATGATGACCCTAATAGCGATGGCGATATCAGTCGCTTACTTTTACAGCACTGCCGTAGTCTTCGGGCTTGAAGGAAAATTCTTTTTCTGGGAATTGGTTACGCTGATTGATATTATGCTTTTGGGGCATTGGATAGAGATGAAATCCATATTGGGCGCTTCCAGGGCTCTCGAAGAACTGGCTAAACTGATGCCCGATGAAGCCCATCTTATTCGAAATGGCGATGTCGTCGATGTAAAGATTAGCGAGCTTAAAAAAGGTGATAGAGTATTGATAAAACCGGGGGAAAAAGTACCTTCCGACGGCATCGTTGTAAAGGGAAAAAGCTATATCGATGAATCAATGCTTACTGGGGAATCTAAACCGGTTGAAAAAAAAGATGGAGATGAGCTAATTGGCGGTTCAATTAACGGCGAAGGTTCGCTTGAGATTCAGATAGAAAATACAGGCGAAGATTCTTATCTATCAAAAGTTATTACTCTGGTCAGAGAAGCGCAGGAGGCAAAATCGAAAACTCAAGCGTTGGCGGATAGAGCAGCTTTCTGGCTCACAGTTATCGCCTTAACAGTGGGATTTGCAACTCTTTTCTGGTGGTTGCTCTATGGCAAAGATTTTGCGTTTTCCATCGAGAGGATGGCTACCGTTATGGTCATAGCCTGTCCTCACGCCCTCGGTCTGGCAATACCGCTGGTAGTCGCGGTTTCCACCGCGTTATCAGCGAAAAACGGTTTGCTCATCAGAAATAGAACAGCTTTCGAAAATGCCAGAAAAATCAGCGCCATCGTTTTTGATAAAACGGGAACACTTACCGAGGGAAAATTCGGAGGTAGTTCTATTCAATCCTTCGACGAGCAATTTGATGA
>DTYX01000461.1 GCA_012961655.1 Candidatus Poribacteria bacterium | reverse complement strand
TAAAATAATTATACATTACAGGAAAACATTTTGTCAACCTAAATTTCTATCTAGTACAAATTCCCTACAAGAGCATGAAGTGGCAGTACAGAGACGTGCCGCTACGCTAACATCCGTAGCGTCATCCCTCTGTTCGCTTCGCTCAGTAGTTTACTTCGTAAACCACTGGCGACACTTTTTTACTTACAAAAATAGAAAATTATCTTATGAGGAATTTCTGTCAATGAATTCAAACAATGTATCCACCGCAAGGTGTGCATCAAACTTTCCACCGTCTATAAACCACAGTTTATCAAAATCGTCCGCTGTTAATTCTTGATTCCGAAAATTTTTTATCAAGCATGGAGATTGTCAAAGATAAGCAAAATATTTTTTCTTTTGATGTTAATTCTTTTCTCATTTTTGCCTCCCGTAGCATCACGATTGAAAATAGCGCGCCGAGCGGTCGGGATACCCGCCTTTTCGGAAGCGACCCTATTGCGCTATGTTGATTCAACGGAATAATGCCTCAAAATCCTCTCGTAATTGCTGATATTCGTTGACACCTATCAACACAGCAATAGGGATACCATTACGATTTAAAATGAATTGATTTCCTAAATATGCTTCCTTCATAAATTGGGCTAAATTCGACCTTAATTCAAAGACGCCAACTTTTTTCAGGGCCATTTTGTGTTCCTCCAAATGTTTTAGCGATATTGTATATTATCTTGACAATGTTAAATCTCATAAGAATGGCGTCTGATGATTGAATAAGAGCGCAAGCATCCATCCTTCCAGTCCAAATTGTCAATTGCAAAAGCTAATGTAACATTGCCGAGTTATTGTGCAATTATTGTCAAGAAAATTCCTAATACGATTAATTATGGAAATAAAAAACGGGACACACGTTGCGTGAAACGTGATAATGTATTTCATTTTTCACACATCACGTTTCACGTGCCTCAATTTCCACGTCACATATTTGCTATTCCGCCGAATTAACAAAGCAGTTTAAAAAACACGTGAATGTGATTTTCAATGTACTGATATTAGTTTGAAAGCTATTCGGTTAATTGTGCAACTGTATTTACATCCAAACGCTTAATTACTCCCACCAGCAACTTTACGGAATTTTCATAATCTTCCCGATGCATAATTCCGATATGGCTGTGGATGTGCCGTGTAGGCACGCTGAGTACCAAACCAGGCACCCCAAGTTTATGGAGATGAATGGCTCCCGCGTCTGTACCGCCCCCTTCAAGAAGGTCAAACTGGATAGGGATTTCCATCTCCTTTGCTGTATCTACGACAAAATCACGCAGTTTCAAATTTGGAATCATGCTACCATCCCTGAATAAGATAACAGGACCAGCCCCCAACTTCTCCTGCGCTTGGTCTTTCTCAACACCGGGGACATCTCCGGCGATACCGACTTCCAGCGCAAATCCGACATCTGGTTCCACCAGCCATGAGCTCGTTCTCGCCCCACGCAATCCAACCTCTTCCTGTACTGTCCCAACTCCGTAAACTGTATTCGGATGTTCCTCTTTCGCAAGCTGTTGAATGGCGCCGATGAACATAGCACATCCAGTTCTATCGTCAAAGGCTTTCCCCATGAAAGTTTTACCGTTGTTCATCACTTCAAAAGGAGCGACTGGAATTATGGCATCTCCGACTTGAATGCCCATTTCTTTAACTTCATCTCCTTTAGTCGCCCCAACATCAATGTACATATCCTTAGTCTTGACCATTTTATCTCTCTCTTCACTGGTGAGGATATGCGGCGGTTTACTGCCAATTACTCCGACTACATCTCCTTTACGACTCTTGACTACAACTTTCTGAGCCAGAAGCACATGACTCCACCATCCACCTAGCGCGCTAAATTTGATAAACCCCTCATCGGTGATGTACTTCACCATGAAACCTATCTCATCCATGTGTCCTGCCAGCATAATTTTGGGGCGTTCGCACGCGCCATCTTTGCGGCAGACAATACTGCCGATTTTATCCGTTTCAATAGTGGTTATGTCTTTCAAATACTCGCGGATGACATTCCGCACATCTCCTTCATATCCTGGCACCCCTGAAGCTTCCGTCAGCTTTTTAAACATTTCAGCAATCGCGTCCAAAATCATTCCTCCTAGAATTTATGGTGATGTTCAATTATATCTAAACACTTAACATTTGTCAAATATCT
>DTYX01000460.1 GCA_012961655.1 Candidatus Poribacteria bacterium | reverse complement strand
TTTGTGATATATAACACATAATGCGTAATGCGTAATACGTGAATATCATCTTTCTGACTTGCTAACTTTATATGAGAACAAGCAAGCCTAAACCAGTATAAGGTGAGGAATTTGGATTTGGGATTTCGGAATTCGGAATTGAGGAGTTGTTTTTTAATTCCGCATTCTCAATTCCCCAACCCGACTCATCGAAAGATCGAGCAATTCACGAAGTAATCGGTGGTTTACCAGTCTGCGTGCTACGCGCAGGCAGACGAAGTAAACTACTGAACGAGTTGTAAAACCGAGAAATAAAGTGTTGAAAATCCCGAGAACCGGGGAGGTTGCAATTAAATTGAAAAGTCTGTCATTTCTTGAAGCCATGCGGATTACCAAACACGGGTTTCAGAATTATTTTGCCCAAAAACCGTTAGTTGTATCTTTTGAGGTCACGCATTCTTGCACTGCTAATTGTCAACATTGTGACAAAGGTGGATTCACCAAAGAAAATAATTTACTGCAACCAGAAGATTATAGTAAGCTAGTGTCTGAATTCCGTCCACTTTTCGTGCAAATCTCAGGCGGAGAACCGCTCCTGCGCGAAGATGTTACCGATATCGTTCGGGCTATTAAACATCCTAGAGGAGAGAGCGGCGCACTACCAGCCGCGTTTAATCGGCTTCCGCGCGTAATTTTTGTAACGAATGCTTCACTGTTGAATGCCGAGAATTATCTCGAATTGAATAAGGCTGGCGTCGACCAATTTTCTGTATCGCTTGACTTCCCCAATGAAAAGCATGATGAGTTTCGCCGACATCCGGGGTTATACGCCCATCTTGAGGCAACTATCCCGCGCCTGGCTGCGGACTTCGGCTATAACAATATCGCGATGAATACTGCCATCACTTTGCAGAACCTCCCATATCTAAGGGCATTAGCTGATAAAGCGAAGGAATGGAATGTTGATATCTCCTACAGCGCCTACAGTATTTTGCGTACAGGCGACAAAGAGCATTTTATCTCTTCCGAGGAGGATTTAGAAACTCTGCGACAAACCATCCAGGAATTGATAAAGCTCAAGAAGGAAAAAGGACATATTCTCAATCCACCATCAATATTGCTAAAAACATACCAATTTTTCAAGGATGGATATATTCCCAACTGCCGCGCGGGGAAGAGATTTTTGGTGGTTCGACCTGATGGCAAGTTAAATCCATGTTCGATGTATCCGCAGCGGCAATATAAAAATCAAGCGGAGATACTGGCGGATTTTTCATCGAACAATCAATGCGGAGAATGCTACGTCGCAATTCGAGCCTATAGCGATAAATCGGTAGGCGCATTGCTAAAGGATAGTGTGTTATTCTATTTTTCCCATAGGTAAATTCCATTTGTCAAGACTCTTTTAGCTTGACCGAACGCTACACTCTCAAAAAATTAAGCGTCGTTTCATCGCCACGCATGAATGAGGATGCTTTCACGACGCAAATTTGTAAATCCACGTCACATTCTATTTATTCAACCGTTCCTTCGCCATACACGCCGATGCGTCTATAGCGTTGGTATCGCTTTTCGAGCAGTTCGTTTTTATCCATCCGCATTAGTTCACTCAGATGGCGTTTTAAAGCCCGGCGAACTCTCAAAAACATCAGTTTAGGATTGCAATGAGCGCCACCCAGCGGTTCTTTGATAACTTCGTCGATAATCCCAAAAGCCAGGAGGTCATCAGCAATCAATTTCAATCCCTCGGCGGCTTCGGGAGCATGTTCACCATGGTCTCGCCACAGAATACCGCTACAAGCTTCTGGAGGACATACACAGTACATGGCGTATTGTAGCATTAACACTCGATCAGCGAGGGCGATACCGAGGGCGCCGCCACTACCTCCCTCGCCGATAATAATCGCCACTAAAGGGACACGCAACTGCGCCATTAGGGCAAGGTTCTCAGCAATTGCCATAGCTTGACCGTGTTGTTCTGCTTCTTTGCCTGGGTGGGCGCCTGACGTATCAACGAAGCTGATTATAGGTCTATCAAATTTCTCCGCTAACTTCATCAAACGCCGCCCTTTCCGATAACCCTCAGGGTGCATCATGCCAAAATTCCTTGATATCCGCTCCTTAGCGCTTTTACCCTTTTGCTGTCCTAAATACACAACCGGTTGCCCATCAAACCATCCTATGCCGCCGCTTAAAGCGGGGTCATCACCTAATAATCCATCTCCGTGTAGTTCCATATTATCCTCTAGCAGGGCATTGATATAATCAACCGCTTGTGGACGTTCCTCATGACGCGCTAAGCTCACGATGTTCCACCGAGTTAAATTTTGAAAAACGCGTTTCTTGATACTTTCTAAATCTTTCTCTAAACTCGTAATACTTCTGGCAAGGTCAAATTCAGAACTATCCGCAAATGTTTTAAGGTTATCGATGATTGTTTCTAATTCAATGATGGATTTTTCAAAGTCTAAACCCGATGCTCGCATTTCGATTGTCCTGTTCTTTCATTAAAATCTTTGCGCCATCTTCCGCGCAAACATTTTGCCTGGGAGTTGCTGTATTATGCCTTTCAATTCCAGCATCACTAGAATACTTGAGACCTTACTGGGGGGCAGTTCTGAAAGCCGGGCGATATCGTCAATGTGCGTCGGTGTGTGCGCGAGGGCATCCCAAACCGTTTGTTCTTCATCAACAAGTTTAACGTCCGGTGGTTTTTCAATTTCAGGCGCCGCTTGTGCTTCAGATGCCCTGGAGGTATCAAGTGAGAGAGCGCTGATAATATCTTCTACCGTTTCAACCAATGCTGCGCCTTGCTTTATGAGATTGTGAGTTCCCTTGGACATTTTGGAGAAAATTTCACCAGGAACGGCGAATACCTCTCTGCCTTGCTCTGCTGCGAGCCTTGCTGTAATGAGCGAACCACTTTTCTCGGACGCCTCTATTATTAAAGTTCCCAACGAAAGTCCGCTTATAACGCGGTTGCGGCGGGGAAAATTTGTTCCCATAGGCGGAACAGACATCGGAAATTCGGAGATACAGGCGCCTGAGCCGGCAATCTCTTCCATTAATTTTGCATTTTCAGCCGGATAGACAAAACTAAGTCCATTTCCCATAACTGCTATGGTACGCCCGCCCGCTTCTAGGGCTGCACGATGGGAGATACTATCGATGCCGCGCGCAAAACCACTGACAACAGTAAAACCATTGACTGCCAATTGTCGGCTAAGTTGGTCACAGACATTTTTACCGTAGTTAGTCGCCCGTCGTGAACCAACGATTGAAATCGCCATTGAATCCTGTGGCAGCAATTCCCCTTTGACATATAAAATTTGAGGTGGGTCAAAAATTGTTTGGAGTCCTGGTGGATAGGCTTCATCATGGATGGTGATTACTTTACAGACGTGTTTTTCAATTAGCTTTAACTCCTCAGAAATGGGAACTTTATCGCGTTGGTCAACTATCTTGCGGCACAAGTCGGGGGTCAATCCCATAACCTGCGACAACTCCTGATAAGAAGCCGCTAGAACTTCTTCGGCGGAACCGAAGAAGCCCAGCAACTTCTGAATTATTGCGCTGCCAACGCCGTCTATTAGACTGAGAGTAATTAAACTAATCGTTTCTGCTGATAACAAAGGAATAAATTCCTCTCTTGTGCATGGGGCGTAGGGCATAGAGCATAGGGTATATGCTTTTCGATCGTTACTCCTTGCACTCTGCTCTATGCTCTTCCTCTTTTTTCATTTTGATTAATTCCTCGGTGTTTATTCTCTTTTTGGTTGGTCTATTGCGTTAACAATTTATCCAACTCTTCCTCTTCTGCGGCTTCTTCGGCAGAAACCTCGGTACCGCTGGTGGCGAATCCATATAATTCGATTTCATTGATAGTAGCCGGGGCGCGTTGACGACCACCACGGCTGCCACGCCAACTTCTGGCTCGACTTTGTCTCCCAACTTCTGCATCATCTGTCGTTGTTCTAACGCGAATTCGGATCTTATCGGTGTTAGCAGAAAGACGTACATCAACGGGATTCTTCGTAACTTTTTGATTCTCTTTAACTATTTCCCAATCGTTATCGCCTTTATCCACGAAAATGTCAAATGTTACCAAATTCGGACTGTTAATGACGACACGGTAGATTGACATCCTCTTCGGAAGGGTAATAATAGCTTCCGATGGAGGAGATGTGCCATACATAAACACGTCAGCGCCTTCTGGAAAAGTTGTTTGTCCAGAAGTTTTTACATCACCATCAATCATTTCAGGAGATGTTGCCGTCACACCATCCATGAGAGCGTAGTTTTCGCTCCACTTATCTGTTCCAATAACGGATTCAACAAACTTCCCGCATCCCAGAAATGAAAAGAACATCGTCCCAATTGAAAAGACGATGAATATTCGATACATAATATATCGGCCTCCTTCTATTATAACACCCTTACTATTATAACACCCTTATTTACACACGTTGTTGGTGAGAAATATATATGTTACGTTTATGCTTAAACCGTAACAATCATAGTAATTAGAGTGTTGCATAATATATTTCATGTATAATAACTATTTTAACAATTCGTCAAATGCTTCATTGACTGAGGGTTCATCTGTCTTGTCGGCATAGCCGTAAAGTTCTATTTCGCTGATGTCAGCATTTGCTCGGATATTTCCTCGAATCCAAAGCATGCCGCCGCCACGCATTACATTTTTACGCCGTTCAGCGGCATCATCAGAAGTACGTCTGACGCGAATTCTGATTCCATCTGTTATTGTAGTAATCCGCAGGTCAATAACTTCTTTCTTATTACTTTTAACTTCTTTAATCTTTTTCCAACCTCCACTATCATCTCTCGCCATAATATCAAAAACTTGTAAATTCGGTGAATGTATAACTATTCGATGGATAGGTTTTCGTTCTGGTAGAGTAATTAACGCTTCCGATAAAGGAAATTGCAAGCTTTCGACACCCTCTTCTGGAAAACGAGATTTTCCCATCGTATTCAAATCACCGTCGATAAAAGCTGGGTCATTTGCTTCTACGCCATCCGCCAATGCATAATTTTTACTCCATTCTTGCGGTGTCGCTAACATGCTAAGAGTTTTGCATCCTATTATAATCAAAGCGAATAAAAAAGACAATAATAAAATGCTTATGATAGGTAGGAATTTCATTAAATTTCCCTCCTTTCTATATCGCTTATTGTTCTTCTAATTCGCAAGAATACTCAAAATATTCTCCCGTTTCAGCTTACGCACATTGAATTTAAGTTGCTGAAAAAAGGGCACTAAATCTTCGCCGGCAGCCTGACTCATATAGTACACAATGACGCTGGAACTTAACACTCCCGCTTTGTAGTGAATTCCATCTTTATCAAGCAGAGCGAAGAATTTCTTGAAAAAATCGTCTCCATATCTCCTTCGCAATTCAGATACTATCGAATATGAATATGCGTAAGTCTCTATGCTTTTGTCGGGCAGTGTACTACCATGTCCGCGCCAATTTTGAATGATATTCACACCGTTTTCGTCGAGGCCGATGGGCTCTAAGTTTCTTTTCGCCTTTGCCCAAAGAGCGCCCCCAGCATATTCTGATTCCACAAGTACAGCTATGCCTTCTGAAAGCCATGCAGGCAATGCATAAACTTGCGTGAAGGCGTGGGTCAATTCATGCGCTTGAACACTTCTTTTTTTGAAGGCATCAATACCGAAGTGAACTTCGATATTGTAAGCAGCTTGAAACTGATTATCGACCACTTTCATTCCGCGAGACATCGAAGTATATGCGTCTCTCGAGTTTCCTCTGAGCGTCCTATGAACAATGATTTTAATTTTATCTTTCGCTTCAAATCCAAAGATTTTTTTGACGAATTCGTATTGCCCTTCCATGAATATCAAATCGCCTAATCCTCTTGAAATGCGTTCTTGAGTCGATCCGAACTTTGGAACTTTTTTAATATCTTCTGAAAAGGTTAAGAGGTAATGTTCGCTTTCAAATTTCAGTCCATCTTCTGAAAGGGCTTTCGGTTTAATTTTTGGACGTTTGTAAGTTTCCAAGCGCTGTCGTTCATAAAGCGTTCGTTTGGGATGATTACGCTGTACCGACTTAAGCGTTTCAACACAGGCCCAAATGCTCAACATTAGCCCAAGCAAATAAAAAATGATAAAGTATGGGATGTTCCTTTTTATAAAGTTCACTTTTCTCACTTTCCGAACGCCTGGTTAGGCTATTTCTAAGAATAATCGACGAAATTGTTTTAAAACACTGAGCACGGCATACAAGTCATTTCCAGGATTCCTTTGCTCAAAGATTCGAGATAACGCATATTGAGGTACATCACGTGCGACTAACTTTACGAAAACAAAACTTCCTTCTGTTGTAATGAAACCAAAGTTTTTGTGATTATGGCGTGGATTCGCTAACATATAGGATAACAGTTTTTGCAGAGACGATTTCTGACATAGTTCTCTCACCTCTTTGCACGATGATGTCGCCTAACGACCCCGAGTTCAGGCGCAGTGGGGGTTTGCCGAAAAACGCTTGACACACCAAAACCCGCCACAACCCCAAAAACATTATCAGTATGTCTCAAAAACTTTTAGTTTAACTGTGTAAATTTTACTGCTTCTGCCACGCTCATCGCTTTTTCAGGGTTAAATTCAACTATAATAAGTTTTCCTGTTTCACAACCATGTTTTTTAAATCCCTCATCTGCCCCCTTCACAATTGATTGCGCTGCTTGGATAATATCGAGTCCACCAATTCCACCGCCGTGAATAATTGTCGCGACCTGAAAAAATCCTTTTTCAACAGAAGCGGACACCGCGGCTTGCGATACTTTTTCGACTGCTTCACAGTCAAATTCAGCAGAATCACCCAAGCCGATAACCAAGACTTCCTTAGCGGAAACCTTTCCTTGACTTGGCAAAAATAACGTATCACCTAACTTCCCTTCAAACCCCATGTCTGCAATCGCTCTGGTGATGGCGCCATCTAAAGCCTTATCCATCGCGCCTGTGGCTCCGCCCGGAAATTTGACCCTACGAAATAGGTTTACGACGGCGACATCACATTCGATATCGGTAATCGAGCCTTGTTGAACAATAATTTCCATCGGTAAGACCTCCATCAATTTACCATCTGCATTCTACAACTACGCGATGCTTTCTCTGATTACGATTTCTCACTTAAAACGTATTGCGAACTACGTATTACAGAGTTCGCAATACGCAACAGAAATACATTTTTCCGCAGCTCGATAACTATTTCACCTTTTAATGATACTCTACTCCACTTCAAACTGCGCATCGAAAGCCATTTCTGAGGGTGGAAAATCGATCTTTTTCACAAATTCACACGCTTCCTTTGCCCCATGTTCCCTATCCATACCACTATCTTCCCATTCGACTGAAAGCGGTCCCTGGTAATTGATATTGTTGAGCGCGCGGATAATCTCCTCAAAGTTGACGCCGCCGCGTCCCAGTGAGCGGAAATCCCATCCACGCCTTGAGTCGCCGAAAGGAAGATAGGAGGAAAGAATGCCGCTTCTGCCATCGAGGGTCACGATAGCATCTTTCATGTGGACATGATAGATGCGGTCAGGAAACTCCTCGATGAATTTGACAGGGTCGACAAATTGCCATAGCAGATGGCTGGGGTCGAAGTTGAAGCCAAATTCGGGGCGTCCATCAAGTGCTTCAATGGCTCTTTGGGCGGAGAATAGATCGAAAGCGATTTCAGTCGGATGAACTTCCAAGGCAAATTTCACCCCACATTCGCCAAAAACATCCAGAATTGGATTCCATTTTTCCGCCAAGAGCTTGAAACCTGCTTCAATATCTTCTGGCGCCACAGGCGGGAAGGAATAGATTAGATGCCAGATCGATGAACCAGTGAAGCCATTGACCACTCCTACACCCAGATTTTTGGCGGCTTTGGCCGTTAACTTCATATTCTCAATCGCCCATGCCCTCTTTTTCTCCGAATCTCCGGCGCAATCTTCAGGGGCGAAGCCATCCGACCTCGCATCATTATTAAGGTCTAAAACTAATTGTCCGGCTAGGTGATTGCTGATAGCCCAGACCTTTAATCCATATTTCGCTAAAAGTTCATGCCGTCCTTTGCAGTAATCTGGATTCGCTGCTGCCTCTTCGACATCGAAGTGGTCGCCCCAACATGCTAATTCAAGTCCATCATAACCCCATTCGCTAGCCATCTGCGCTAGTTTCTCCAAAGGCAAATCAGCCCATTGTCCGGTAAAAAGTGTTACTGGTCGTCCCATTTTTAATTATCTAAATTACGTTCAACCTCCTTAAGTAAATTGTAATATATAACGCAAAAATATAACACACTGAAATGAAATAGTCAAGTATTTTTTATGAAGGGAAAACCAAGGGTTTTCACAGATTTTTCTCTTTTTAGCCACTGATATTCACGGATTAAACACAGATTATTTTTCTTTCTTTCTTTTTATCCGTGTT
>DTYX01000459.1 GCA_012961655.1 Candidatus Poribacteria bacterium | reverse complement strand
GCCCTGATGCTCAGAAAAAAGACGCGCCGATGCAATGGGAAAAAGAAGCCAGTGCCAAATTTGATAATTTCCTGCTACAAGCTGATCTTTATGAACTGGTGCACCAAAAGATATTGCGCCCCGGCGAACCGTACCAGGAGATTCAGAAAGCAGCGACAGAAGTACATGCGGATTTAATCGTGATGGGTTCGAGCGGGCGCTCGGGTCTTTTGGAGGAAGCAGTCGCTCGCTTTAAACATCTGCTGAGACATGATATGCACTTTGCGCCTGGGTGGGACGTCATTGCTCATGCTTATGAACGATTAAATCAGCCTGAAGAAGCGGAAGTATGCCGCGAACGTGCGAAAAAGATTCGTGAACGGTTGTGGGCACAAAGGGTTGATGCGGATATTCGTAGGCGTCACTTCGTTTGAGAACGAAAGCTAGGCTCTCTTCGAGATTTTATTCTGAAAATCCTTACTTTCACTAAATCAAAGGCAGCTTAACAGGCTTACCAGTTTCATAGCATTGCAGAGCCGCAAAGGCTATTTCGTGTGTAATTATTGCGTCTTCGAGATTACAGTGAGATTCCTTATCCTCAAGAATACACTCAACGAAATGGTCCATCTGTCCTTGGAAAGGATGATGTGTTACGTCCGAACTGTCTGGCAGGATTGTCGGTATATTTACCCAATCGCTTTGCCCTGGGTATTTATGTGACCAGACTCTGTTGTCTTTTACACTACCTTTATTGCCAAAAATCTCGATTGGGAAGGTATACGGCATAATTGAATCGAAGTTCACTGAAACCTTCCCTAAAACCCCATTGTCGAATTTCACCAGAGCAACTTCAAGTCCATCATACTCAAGTGGGGGCATCCCTTCGCTCCAGGTATTCGTGTAGTAGTTGTATTCTACATCGGCGCCTTTTCTCCAACCGCCTGAATATGCAAAGACTTCAACCGGCGTCGCTGCTTTGTATTCCTCTTTTTCAGCAAACCATCTAATCGCATCAACGGCATGACATCCACCTACCAGGAAAGCGCTTATACCCGTATCTCTCTTCCTGGCAGCCTCATAACCTGACCACCAACTCGCGATGTTGCTCTGATAATCAGCTTCAACGAAATATATATCACCCAAAACGTCATCTGCTTCCATCCGTTTGATTGTCTGAAATAATGGGTTCCAGCGCAGGACGAAACTCACGATTGTTTTAACTTTCGCTTTCCCTACGGCATCGCGCATAGATTTCATCTCTGCCAAGCTGTTTGCAATCGGCTTTTCTATGACGATATGCTTGCCAGCTTCGGCGGCGGCAATCGTGTTTTCAGGATGTAGTTGTTGGGGAGTACAGACTGAGACTATATCAACATCATCGCGCTTTAGCGCTTCTGAAAAATTGGTTGTCAGAAGAATATTCTCAAGTCCCGCCTCCTCTGCCCTTTCCTTACAGCTTTCCCATCTGCGGCTTGAAATAGCGACAACTTCCGTGTTGGGGTTCGTTTGAAAAGCTTTTATATGCTGGGTGGAAACCCAACCGGCGCCATGTATCAAAACTCCAAGTTTTTTCTGATTCATAGTTTTCTCCTCCTGTTTGGATTGCAAATTTATCATAGCATATCTCTTTTATCATGTCCACGAGAATTTTCTCGTTTTTCATTTCGTTGACATGAATTGAAAAATATGTTAAATCCCAATAAGCCTTCTCCCAGCTTCGCGAATCTGTGCCTTCAGTCTTTCATCAGGCGGCCAGTTCCAACCTTTCTTTTTAAGCAACTCCTGAATTTTAGGAGGGAAATCTTTGGGAACTGAAACCTCTGATCCGGTTTGTCCAACAACGGTTAATTTTGATCCTGACATCACTTTTTATTCCTTTTTCTCTTGATTTTTCAATTAAGCATTGGTATTATTATACCAAAGTAACTCAAAGAAAACAATAACAATTCTCACGTTTCACGTATGAGGTATCGACATGATTTCACACGATGTGCTTGTTGTCGGCGGTGGATTGGCGGGTTTGAGGTCTGCTTTGGAGGTTGCAAAATCCGGGATTGATGTTGCCATTATTTCGCGGGTTCATCCTGTTCGCTCTCATTCGGTCGCGGCGCAGGGCGGCATCAACGCCGCTCTGGGAAACGCCGAAGATGGGCGCGATGATACCACTGAAAGGCATACGTATGACACAGTGAAAGGCAGCGATTTCCTCGCCGACCAGGATGCCTCCGCATTGATGTGCGATATGGCGCCTGAAATTGTCTATGAGATGGAATATTGGGGCACGCCGTTCAGTCGATTTTCAGATGGCAGAATTGCTCAGCGCCCGTTCGGCGGCGGCGGTTTTCCGCGAACATGCTATGCCTCTGACCGCACCGGGCATGCGCTGCTGCATACGCTCTACGAACAATCTCTCAAGGGAAAAATCAAACTCTACGAGGAATGGCTTGTTCTGTCACTCGCCGTCAAGGACAATACAATTCATGGGCTCGTAGCTATTAACAAAATTACGGGTGATTTGGAGATTTTTCCGAGCAAGGCGGTCGTATTTGCCACAGGAGGGTATGGAAGAGTTTATAAAAAATCAACCAACGCTTTGATTAACACCGGCAGCGGAATTGCTATCGCCTACCGCGCCGGCGTTCCAATAAAAGACCTTGAGTTCGTTCAGTTTCATCCGACAACCCTTTTCGGCACAAACATCCTCATCACTGAAGGCGCCAGAGGCGAAGGCGGCTATCTCCTCAATAACAGAGGCGAACGTTTCATGGAAAGATATGCGCCAGAAGCATTGGAACTGGCGCCGCGCGACATCGTCGCGCGCTCGATTCAGACGGAAATAGATGAAGGACGCGGTCTCTTCGATAGTTATGTTCATCTAGATTTGAGACATTTAGGAGCTGAAAAGATTAAGTCTCGATTGCCCGGCATTCGTGAGATTGCGATGGATTTTGCGGGGATAGACCCGATTGAAAAGCCGATACCGATTCAACCGTCTCAGCACTATTCGATGGGCGGTATTGACACCGACATCAACGGCGCTACGGTTGTAAATGGATTATTCGCCGCCGGCGAATGCGCCTGCGTCAGCGTCCACGGCGCCAAT
>DTYX01000458.1 GCA_012961655.1 Candidatus Poribacteria bacterium | reverse complement strand
GCGCAGGGATTTCCGCATATTCTCCTACTCCTCTATTCTCCCTCTCCCTCTGGGAGAGGGCCGGGGTGAGGGATGAGGGCGAACCCGCTGATAGAACAATCTGAGCTAAAGTCTGAACGCCGTAGAAAAGTCCATCGCTACCAAGCGAAGCGATGACAACGTTCTCCGGCGAAATCTTCAGAAAGTATCCTTGCTCGCCGAGTTCGCTTATATCCTTTGGATATCCCAACACTTGAGGGTTAAATATCTCGCTGTCCCTGTCGGAGACTAACAAAAACACCTTGTTTTCCATTTCATAAGGTTCAAAATGCCGTTCAATGACGACTTCGATTCCGACGAATTTTGCGAGTTTCTCCTTCAATCGCTTTGCCAGAGTGTATTCGTCAGCTTGTCCTTTTGCGGACAGCATAATTACCGTGTCCGGATTGAGCTTGAAGGAACCATCGGAAAGCTGTAAATGCTTTGGTTCAGGAATTATTTTGGGTTGCATTGGTCGTTTCTCCTCATAATAATACGTTTCAGAAAGCCTACGGTATCAGCCTAACCCGAGCGTATCGCAGCTTGCCCGGTTCGCTGGCGATGCCGAGGATGTCGATGACATTTGACCGATTTGAGCCGCTACGCTCGGAGGCGGTAAAGAAAGTATGAAACGGCTTCTGTAGCTCAAGTTTTATAGGTTCGGCGATTTGTGGCGAGATTGGCATGATTTTCATTCCTGACGGGCTACAAGCGTAAATAGCAAAGAGCCTTCCGTCAGGTGTCGCATGCAGTCGTGCGTAATTCGGCGTATCACCACTGATGTTCTCGCCACTAATCAACAATGTGTTCCGGCTCACAACTTCGCCGCGCTTGATGATGCAGTACTCCAACGACTTAGTGAGACGGAGGTTTGGAAAAAATCCCTCACGCAACAGCGGCGCGACGGGCTGCTTGATGTAAAGTAGATGCGCATCGCCGTTGGCGTCAACCCAGAGGTCAAGATTGCTGATGTGTCCGCCTGTGGTATCAACATTTTCAACCTCAATCGGGGCTGCAAAGTCGGTCGTTGCAGCGTCGGGCGTCCAGGTGTAAAACAGCCGACGAAACACATAGTCCCAGTCGCGTTTTGTTTTCTCATGCTTATAACGGCGCCACTCTTCTATCGGTTCAACGATGTCGCCGATTGCCAGTACGTGCGCGGCGCGGTTGCGTAATTCAACTTGCGGGTAGCAGGCGCGAATCGGAAAGCGAATCCGTCCGCAATTGACCCAATTGCCACTGGCGTCGCAAAAGCTCCAGCATTGCTCGCCAGTTTTGGCATCGATGTTGAGCAACAAGATTTCGCCGCGAGCGCCGTCCGCCGCGATGCCGCGATATGAATGCTCGGTGAACGTTGTATCGTCAACCCATTTCGGTTGCAGTTTCTGCGGCGGTTCATCAAGATTGGACACAGAAAATTTTAGCAAGTGCGGGTTACATGCGCCACGCCTCGATTCTGTAGCATCGATGAGTGGATTCACGGATAGTATGAATTGGTCATTTTGAAAACAGACAATTGGGCACGGTTCACGCTCGAGAAATTCGTCGGGACGCCAAACAAGACGCCATTTATCTTCGTAACGCATAAAAATACGAGGACGGGTGTTACAAAGTGGCTGTATATCTTCGCCAACTTCCATAGCGCTCACAAACACACGCTCGCTGATACGGGCTATGAGCGGCGCGCCATAACACCACAACGCGCCAGCGCCATTATTCGGATTTCCGACGGTGCATACGGTTTCCTCAACTTCGACTGTTACCTTTATTGTAGCTGCGGATATGACCATGCTCAAACTCAATGGTATATACAAAAATTGTGACATGTTCTCCTCTCTTTCTGAGGCTACCTATATTTTAGGTGCCTTCGTGAAACATAAAACGTGAAACGTGATGAGTGAATAGTGAAAATCTTCTGCGAAAGAAGCTGGAAATGTTATCCAAAACGTCCGAATTCTTCAACAGCCTCAAAGAACGCTACGATATTTTCCCACGGCACATCAGGCTCCAAAACATGGGTGGGCGCAAGGATAAGCCCAGGCGCGAATAGTTCAATCCTCTCTTTCACTGTCTGTTTCACTTCGTCCGGTGTGCCGAAAGGCATCACTGATTGGGTGCCGATTGTACCCCAAAACGCCAATCGGTCACTGTATTTTTCTTTCACTTCCAAAAGATTCAAACACTCCGGCTGTACGGGGTTCAGTACCGTTACGCCCGCCTCAATTAAATCTTCAATGATAAGGCTGACATCGCCATCGCTGTGATACCATACGGGTAAGTTGGGCTGGACATCGCGGGCGGCTTGAATCTCTTTGGCAAGGCGCGGCTTGAGATATCTTCGCCAGAGGTCGGGTTGCATCATCAATCTATCTTGCATCCCCACATCGTCGCCTGTGCGAATCATGTCCACCCCTGCCTCCGCTAAACGACGGGCTTTAAAGCAGTTGTTCTCCGTGATGTGGTCGAGCACCGCCTCCACAAAGGGTGGGTTGGTAATCATCTTCTCGAACATCTCCTGAAATCCAGTAATCTGCCAGGCAGTCTCAAATATATGCCCGACAAATCCGTCAACGAAATAGCCAGCTTCGTGAAGCCTTTCTACACTTGCTTCTAAGTGTTCATGGCGATATGTAGGCGTAAAATCGGGCCAGGGATATTCCTCAACCTCTTCCACCGTATTCGCCTTCTGAAGTGGGAAAACGCGATGGGTAAAGTGATAAAAGGTCCCAGGCTGATTCCCTGTGCCGTATTCGCCACTAACTCTTGCATCCGGCGGTAATTCCTTGTAGTATTTCGAGAAATCATTGATTTTTTCCGGACCGCGGAATCCCACACTGTGCGACTCCATGCCGAAATATTCGCGCGGATTATCACTGCCCGTCTTCTCCTTAAACAACTCCATAATCGCCGGCGTAAATCCAGCTTCCTTCGGCGCTTTATCCGGCCATTCGCGGTTGATTGCTTTTAACACTCGTTCGCGTGGCGTCATGCTTCAATGCCTCCTGTTTAGAATTTATACTGATATTTTAACACAAGAACGTTTCTAGTAAAAGAAAAAATTTCTCGACATGATGATGATTGACGCGCCTATTCATTTGAGATAAAATATCTACTGCTGATTTTAGAGGTTCTTCGCTTCGCTCAGAGTGACATTTGAATGCGAAATTAAATTGACATAATCAACGCTGTCAGACAATCAGCGGCTACAGATGAGGGAGGTAATAAATGGTCAGCGGATATGAAAATTATAAAATCTACTACGGTGACATTCACAATCATTGCGGTATATCTTACGGACATGGGACAATCGAGGAGGCTTTTGCGAACGCGCGGCTGCAACTCGATTTCTGCTCTGTCACTGGACACGGTCACTGGCCCGACATGCCGCGCGATGAGGAGCGTCTAAAGAGCATTGCCGAATACCATGAGAGAGGTTTTGCTAGGCTCCGCGAAAATTGGGAGCATGTCAAAGCTGTAACTGAAGCCAACAACAAAGACAGCGAGTTCGTAACTTTCCTCAGCTACGAATGGCACTGCATGCGTTCAGGCGACCATACAATCATCTACAAAGGCAGTGAGGGTGACATCGTCCCTGCGGCAACTTTGCCTGAACTCAAAAAAGCTATAGCAGAACGCAAACGTGATGGTATCGACTCCATCGCTATGCCACATCACATCAGTTATCCGAGGAGATACCGCGGCATTAACTGGGCGGATTTCACCTCGGATTTCACGCCCATCGTCGAGATTATCTCGATGCACGGCTGCAGCGAGAGCGATGACGCGCCCTATCCGCCGCTTCATACTATGGGACCGCGCGACCACAACAGCACTGCTCAACATGGACTGGCGCTCGGCCATATCTTTGGATTTGTGGGCAACACCGACCATCATAGCGCACATCCCGGCAGCTACGGCTGTGGACGAACAGGCGTCTGGGCGGAGTCGCTTAGCCGCAATGGGATATGGGAAGCCATTCAATCACGCCGAACTTATGCTTTGACCGGCGACAGAATCGAACTTCAGTTTGCCATCAACGGAAATCCTATGGGCTCAATCATCAATGAACATATCGATGGACGCAACATCGAGATATCTGTTTCAGGCGGTGGACCAATCGATTACATCGAAATCGTGAAAAACAATAAAGCTATTCATCGCGCGAGTGCGACGGACTTCGAGATTCCGGAGCCAGGTGATGTGATAAAGACGAAACTCTTTATTGAAATCGGCTGGGGCAAAATGATTGAACAGAGATGGGATGTCCGCCTCGAAATTGGCAACGGCAAGCTCATCGCCGTTGAACCCCGGTTCCGCGGGGAATATGTTGTAGCCCCCAAAGATAAGGAAGAAGGTGAATATCAATATAGCTCGTGGCATCGAGAGGGCGAACGGACTGTTCGTTTTATGACGCGAACGAACGGCAATCCCACGGTTCTCACTAACGCTAACCAGGGAATTATGCTTGAGGTGGAGATGCCAGTGGAT
>DTYX01000457.1 GCA_012961655.1 Candidatus Poribacteria bacterium | reverse complement strand
GTCAGCCTTGTCCCCGACCACCTCACGAATGCTTTTCACCACAGCCTCCGCATAGCGCAATTCCTCAAGGGAAATATCCCTCGGCGCCGGAGGAATTCGGATAGGGTCGAGCTTAACGGCGGTGAAACCCTGCTCAACGAGTTTAGCCGCGACTTCACCGGCTTTTTCAGGCGGTTGTCCGGCATGCCAGTCATACATATACGTATAAGACCGCAGTTTCTCGTTGTACTTACCGCCCAGTAGATTGTAGACAGGTTGATTCAATGCTTTTCCAACGATGTCCCAACACGCCATTTCATAAGCTGCTACCACCTGCGTAGAGACAATCCCCGGATGTCGGAAACCGTGGGAACTGGAGTACAGCTTGTCCCATAGTTTCTCTGTATCGAACGGGTTGGTCCCGATTACGAAAGGCTCGCTGAGGTCTTTGATTAACTGAACCAGGCTCTGCTCTCTGCCAAATGACATATTGCACTCGCCTATCCCTTCAAGTCCTTCGTCTGTTATCAGCTTGAGGAACACCCAGTTTCTCCCGCCCCCGCGCGCTGAACTACTAACCACAAAGGTTTTTACATCTGCAATGTTCATGATTTTCTATCCTAACGTATTATAATTTAATGCTTTGTAAATTATATTCTGATAGTCATTCTTTTTTAACTGCTCTAAGTGGCGTCCCCGAGGCGGGGACGCCTGCTTAAGCTCTGATTATTTGGGCGTGGATAATAATAATCAAAACAAATTTTACAGTGTACTTAGTGAGTTGTTTGAGGCGCTCAGATTCCACTGCAATAATTCGTGCCATACCTTTTACCCGTTGATAGATTTTCCTACGGCGGTGGCTCTGATAATTGAACCGAGGAAGACATCATCGCCGTGGCCTTGGGCGACAGCGCCCCTATGGTCGATGACCTTCAATTCCACTTCTACTTCTTCTGCGCCGGCGTGTTTGGCTTTTTGGACTGCGAGTCCTTCCGCAATATATTTGGAGTATGCAACTGCGTCTTTAAGTTCCTGAAAATCGCGTTTATCAATCGGTGTGTGTACTGTGAAATGGTCGATGCCGAATGACACATAAACAGGCGTGAGTGTAACTTCTACAGTTTCAACAATAGTGCCCGTGATGGCGCCGACAGCGTTGGCTACTTCAGCATGTTCTGGAATGACCAATTTGGCGCCCAACATTGAGGCGACTTTGGGAAGATATGCCTCAACGGGCGCGCCGATTGCTACCAGGGGCATATTCACTCGCATGTTAATGCTTATATCCTGTTTAGATTTAGCCCCGTCAAGCGCATTCTCGACGAGCAGTGCGCACACACTACACCCCAAGATAGATGGGAGGGAGGTCTCATCGGAGATAAACTTGGAAAGCGTTTCGACCGCGAGTTTTTTCTTGACTGCGGATAAGGTAGCGTCGATTACATTTTCGATGCTCTGCCCCAACTGACGAGCGTAAATTTGCGCTCCGAGTTCAGCGGCTTCAAGGTTCCATTGTGTGTAAAACCCTTGTGCGTGCAAGATATCCGTCGGTGTCAAGCCAATCCGTCCGACCAATCCCGCTTCTTCCAATGAATGTGTACTCAATAAACTAGGATGTACCGCGTTTACTTCATCCGCTAACTTAATCAGTGATTTCGGACCATCATTTAAAACCGCAAGTACATCGCGCTCTCTGTAGCTCAGTGGAATGCCCTCGGCATCGCGCAATTTGAGAAGGCAATCACACGGCGGCACTAAAATCGAGGTTAGCCTCGAAGCTTCAAGGATTTTCAATTCATCCAGAACTTGATGATGAAACGTCGCCG
>DTYX01000456.1 GCA_012961655.1 Candidatus Poribacteria bacterium | reverse complement strand
TATGTGCCTGAAATGCCGATAAAAGAACGTTTGGAAATAGCCTCCGAGCTTGCCGAATACGGATTGCAAGGTTTAGAGGCGCACTATCCCGCCGAGGTTAACGAGGATAATCTGCATCTGTATCAGGAGTTGGAAAAATCAACAGGCATTGAGCTTATAACTGTTATTCCAGGACTGTTCTTCGACCCCGAGTTTGAATTCGGTTCGCTCTCTTCGCCCATACCTGAAGCTCGAAAGATGGCTATCGAACGGACTATTACAACCTTGAAGATGAATAAAGAGTTGGGGACTGACTTCGCCATTGTATGGCCGGGGATAGATGGTTTTGAATCCGCCTTTGGAATAGATTTTTACGCCTTATGGAATCGCTTTGAAGAGGGTTTAGCTTCGGCAATGGACGTCGTGCCAGGTGTGCGAATAGCGATTGAGCCTAAGCCCTATGAACCAAGAGGTAATAACATTTATCGCAACACCGCCGATGGACTTATCATGGCGCAGGATGTGGAGAAAAATCTGCAGGCGGAGGAGAATAAAAAACTTCTCGCTGAAGGACACGCCATGGTCACATTAAATCCTGAAGTTGGACACGTTTTGATGGGATTTGAAGATCTTGCCTATTCATTTTCAAGAATTTTACGACAAGGAAGATTAGCTCACACCCATTGGAATAGCCAGCCGCTTGGAAATTACGACCAGGACCTAAACGTCGGGCTTATCTCTCCTGAGCAAGCTTTGGCTGCCTTGTACGCCTTGAAGATGCACGGTTATGAAGAGTTCTTGGGTATTGACATCAATCCTGAACGTATGCCAGTTAAGCAGGCTTTGATAAATAATATGGACCGATTAAACGCCTTGATTCAAATGACGGATGAAATGGACCACGAGTTGATAGTTGCATGCCTTGACAAGCCTGATAAAAATCGGGGAGTATTAGAGGCTTACTTGACTCGTGTTTCGCATCCTAATGCAACCGGATTATCTAAAATGCCTCAATATGTAAAATAGTATAAGTTCGTAACTTTCGAATCAGTCAAACGCAAGGGAGGGACACAAATGTCTCTTTTTCAAGTTGCTGGTATTGGAGTTGGCGGCATATTTCGTGCTCATTTACAAGGCTATAAGACTCTGCCAGAGTTGTTCAGTTTAGTTGCAGTGTGTGATATCAATGAAGACATGTTTTAGTTGAAAAACCGATGGCGTTGTCTTTGGAGGAAGCCGATGCAATGATTGGGGCTGCGGAAAAAAACGATGTAAAGTTGATGTGCGCCTTCTGTGAGCGCTATGACCCGCAGTATGTGAAAATTAAAGAATTGGTCGAAAATGGAGCCATTGGACAGGTGATTTGCGCCCGAGCAGACCATAACCAGAATGTCAACACTCCAGAAGGGCATTGGATTCGCAAGAAAGCGCGCTTGGGCGGCGGGGCTGTTTTTTCCGCCGGGTGTCATCGCATCGACCTACTGCGCTGGATTGTCGGTGAAGTTGCCGCGGTCTCCTGTTTCGGCGCGTTTTGGCCAGAACGAATGGAGGGCGAAGTCGCCGGTACGGTAAGTTTGCAGTACGCCAATGGAGCAATCGGAACGATGATGATAAACTGGATGGCGCGGCGAGCGCCCTGGTATGAAGGTTTTTGGATATACGGCACGGAAGGCAGTGAACATAACCTCGGCGGAGTTTACCTCGACAGCGCGGAGAAAACCGGTGAAAACGGCTATGTGAAGCAAGAAATTGAATCCCGGCATGCGTTTACCGAGGAAATCCGACACTTTGGACAGTGTATCAATGAAAATCGAGAACCGCTGACCAGTGGAAAGAATGTTCGTCATAGTCTCCACATCTGCCTCGCTGCAAATCAATCTATGGAAACACAATCAGTGGTCAAGTTATCCTCATCAGAATCGTGAGCTATTCATGCTATCTTTCCTCTCCAAAATAATCATAATGACATTGAAGAATTAGAGTTCGATGTATTTCTTTTCTTGAGATAAAAAATTAATCCGGTTAAGCCCCAGATAATACTTATGCCTGTGATTACCGCCTGCCAACGAGGCCATGCTCTGTAACTTGTTTTTTCTATTTTCACTCCTTTTTCAACCTCAACTTTTGTCGTAACTCTGTGCCCCATTCCATCATCGACTATTACTTGCCATTGGCCAACTTTATCTGGCAAGAAAGCAAAACAGCCGTTTTTATCTGTACGTCCATTCTGATGTTCAATATCTTTGTTATCAGGTGAAAAGATCTTTATTTTCGCATAGCTCATCGGCTCTCCGTCATCATAGGCTACTTTGATTACTACTGTTTTGTCTTCTTTAACTTCATAGACTATCCCATGAGCCCAGAGATTATGAAGCACAAAAGATAAGGAGAAAAAAAACGTAATTATAAAAATCAAACTAAATTTTTTCATTTTGATTTATACGACTTTTTCAGTTATCGCTCTTTCGCGGTAAAGATATGGTTAAAGGGTGAAAAGGCAAAACGGCAATTGCCGTCTTGCCCTCTTGCCATTTTGCCCTTTCCTATTTCATTTTATTTCAAAAGTCAAGGTACTTTTAAAAGAGTAATTATCCGCCTCCTTCGGATTCGGATAGGGTATTTCATCACTTACCTTGATAAGCCATACACCAGATTTTAAAATTCTTACCTTCGCTATGCCTTCTTTATCTGCGCGGGTAGTATATGCAAAGGTATCTCCCTCCGCTGAAAATCCAGCATAGGTGGCGTATACCCAAGTCCGGTATGGCTTACCGTCAAGGAGTATTTTCACCGGTAAATAATCATCGACTTTGAGTTCCGCCGGATTTTGCAGAGGAATAATTTGATATCGCTGTTTGACCTCTTTTTTGAAAGTTTCACCTTCTGGAGAACCCGCGGTAACAACTGCCTTTGCCACAGTTTCAGACCAGGACGATTTTAGCACATTTTTTAATTGATTTTTGGGCTTATAAAAATAACCTTCGGTAGTCTTACTACTAAATGTTGCCCTGGTAAGCACCGCAAGATAGGTTCCTGGTTTTCCCAACTTTACCTTTATAGGCTCAACTCCTTCTTCACCTTTGGCTTTAATTTCCAAAGCAAGTTTTTTGCCTTCAGGTTCAATCAGGTATAGATTTAATTTTTCTACCATCTCGGCTCTTGGCTGGCTGTCTTCGGGGAATTTGTGTCCCCAACCTATCGAGAAAGTAACCTCCTCGCCAGCTTTAGGATAATAATTGTCCACGTTCAGCCAGAGGTAGTGGGCATAAACGGGTGTTGAAATTAATCCTGCCACAATTACCGTTAGCAGGAGTCCAATGAGTCTCATTTTTTTATCCTCCTTAATTTTCTAAAAATCTAATCTAAGACGAGCGAGGTAAGTGGCGCCCCACCAGTCCCTTTCAGGCTCTCCGTAATCAGAATTAAAAATATTGTTGCCTTCTACGGAGATAGTTGCAAAATCGTTCAACTTTTTGACCAACTTGACATCGGTAAGAAAATAATCCTCTGTTTCCTTGGTATTCTTTGTATCCTTATACATCTTACCCACATATTGGTTATCTATGCTGGCAATGAGTCCCCAAGGTTGGTATTTATAGGTCAGTCGCGCGCCGATGGTGTGTCTTGGGTTGTATGGAAGTTCTTTCTGCGTATCCTCTTCCTCGGTGTCCAAGAAGGTATAACTCAACATCATCGATAGCCCTCTATAAATCCTGGCGTTAAAGCCAGATTCCACTCCCTGTGTATGGCATTTAGCCACGTTCTTATAAGTCTTAACGGGTTCGTCATCTATCTTTTCATCAGTCTCCACTCGGACCACCTTGTCCTTGAGGTCATTCCTGAAGAAAGTCAAACTAACAAGGTAATCTTCCAAAAAGAGTTGCTCCAAGCCCAAGGAGTAACCCCATGAGTATTCTGCATCAAGGTCAGGATTGGATTTGAACCAGTAAGTTCCGTGATGGAAAGGTTCATCATAGTACAACTGGCGTATGGTGGGAGATTTGAATCCTCTGCCCACCGAAGCGCGAATTCTGGTATGGTCGGTCGCTTCGAGCATAGAGCTTAATCTGGGACAAATTTCGGCGCCGAATTGTGAGTGACTATCCAATCGGCTTCCGAGCACCACTTTTATAGGTCTCCACACCGAAACATCGATTTCATCTTGAAAATACACGCTTCTGGTATCAATTGTCTTTTTAGCCAGGTTGTAATCCAACACCTCCCTGAGATACTCACCTCCCAAAGTTAGTAGATGTGTCTTACCGAATAATTTACTGTATTGAAATTCAGCCTCTTTGTAATACATATCGCCTTCTCTTGGCGTGAAACCTGTGGTCCCCTTATATTCTTTTGTATCGAATCCCCAATTATACCAGTACCCACGCATCATCAACGTGGAACCGTCATCGAGGGTAGCTTTCAACCCCGGTGAGTAACGCGCTTTTTGGCCATCTTCGTAACGCACTTTCCCGTCCTTATATTCCCTTTTGCGCTTATTTTCTTCTAAGGTAAGCCCTAAGGACAGCTTGACATCTTCCGTCAAGTGGTATGATAGCTTGCTGTCCACGCGATTCTGCAGATAGCTCTCTTTCCTATCCTTCCTGACGCCGTATCTTCCCATCTCAGACTCCTCACGATTGGCGTTGACCAGAATCCCCAACTTATTTGCTTTAGTGCTCCAGTAAAGTCCGCCGTTTCTGGTATTGTGAGTGCCATAAGCCGCATGCGCCCCATAGGCGGGCTTTTGGGGTATAGATTTGGTTATAATATTGACCACACCGGCTAAGGCATCGCTGCCATAAAGCGAAGAACCCGTCCCCTTTACCACCTCAATTCTATCAATCATTTCCAACGGGATTTGATTCAACCCATATCCATATTCACCCATTCCTCCGCTTTTAACTCTTTGGCCATCAATAAGAATCAGTCCATAGCCGCTGTTGAAATCCAATCCCCTTATCCCGGACCTCCAGGCAGATATACCGGGAGCATCCTCCGCTCGGATAAAAAGTCCAGGAGTATAGCGTAAAAGTTCTGAGATAGTCTGAGCGCTGGAATGCTCTATCTCTTCTTTGGTAATAACCGCTGTCTCCACCGGCGTGTCCTTGAGAAGGTGTGGGGTCCTTGTCGCTGTAACCGTTACTTTTCCCAGTTCCATAGCCTTCTCTTTTTTCTTTTCAGTTTCGGGTTTCTCTTCCCTTTCACTTTTCCCCCTCTGCGCTGAACATACCTCAGTAAAACCAAACGCCAAAACTGAGACAAAAACCAGCGACAATAACAACGAAAAAATTGGCTTGAATCTTTCCATGTTTATTTTCATTTTATTGGGTCGAGCAACATAAGTTGCATTCAAATTATCTTCTTCTTCAAGGAACATTATCCCTCTCCTTTCAGTTCAAAGACTATGGATAGCTCTATCCACAGCGAATTTTGCGTTAGAGTTTTAGGTATTTTCGGATAAGGCTGCGCTCGCCTTATCGTTTCCACTGCCGCGTTATCGAGTATCTCATACTCTGACGGTGTCGTAATAAAAACCTCTTTTACCCTGCCGTCTTGAAGTATGCAGAATTTGAGTTGTACAACACCTTCAAATCCCTTCTTTCTTGCCAAAGGCGGATACCTCTTCGCTTTCTCAATTTTTTCTCTAATTTGGGTTTGGAAGGCGGATAGTTCATCGTGCCTTGTCTGGCAGAGAAGATCAACGCTCTCGATGCTGTCAAGCTCGACAATATGAGTTGGCATATCGAAGTTCCACTTGTTTCTTTGGTCGATATTATCAAATTTATGGACTGGACGAATCACCGAACTTTTTATAAGATGTACAGTAAAAGGATATAATGTATTCAGGCTATCCGCGGTAAATTTTGTCTCTTTTACTGGTTCTCGAAGATAGGATGAACTATCCAATTCCAAATCGGCATAGGTTGAGAAGACGGATTCCGATGTGATTTGGATGGGAATGCTTGGAGCCACCGGCTTCTGCCAGGATTGGTTTTCTTCAAGCGGATGCAACTCCATTACACGCGGTTTGTGCCTTGGACGCCTTACAGAACGTCGCGAAGGCATTTTCAGCATCTCAACGAAGATAGCATTTGTGTTTTGCTCCTCTTGATGTGAAAGGGACGCGACGTAAATAACAATAGCTACTATATGGGCAATTATAGAGATGGAAAGCGATATTTGAATGACCTTGCTTTTCTTCTTAGTTTGCAACTTCATAATCTTCGGAATGAAAAGCCCTACTTCTTATACAAAACCTATATACAAACTAATGAGACAATGTATGTGTGTTATTTTTATTATAATCGTAACACCAAATCTTAATAAAAACTTTTGAGTGTTACTTTCCTAAAAATAGTAACACAACATTATAAAAATGTCAAGCAAATAATACCAGACAGATACAAATTCCCCATGAAAAAATTCGTTGTAGCGACGCGCCTCCGT
>DTYX01000455.1 GCA_012961655.1 Candidatus Poribacteria bacterium | reverse complement strand
TTGTCAAGTCTTTTTTCAAAATTTTTTCAATTTGTGTAAGTCGCAAAAATTATATCTGCAACAGACATGACCATCAATCCTAAACTCACCATACCGTTTAACGTGAAAAATGCCAGATTTACCCGCGATAGGTCATTAGGTTTCACAATCGCATGTTCATAAACTAACAAGATACTTACAAGCCCAACCCCGGACAGATAGATGTATCTTAGTTCAGACAAAAGCGGCAAAGACAACAATACTAAGACCGTAATCAGATGCATTGCGGATGAAATCTGCAAGGCGCGTTTGATGCCAAATCGTTTGGGAATGGAATATATTCCAAACTTTTCATCAAATTCTTTGTCTTGACATGCGTAGATGATGTCAAATCCCGCCGTCCAGAGCATCACTGCCAGACCGAGCAATAGGGGTACAAAGGCAAATTCCCCTTTTATTGCTATCCAAGCGCCGACAGGAGCAATCGCCAGGGATAAACCCAGCCAGAGGTGAGTCAGCGTCGTAAAACGTTTGGAATATGAATAGACCAGGATAACGAGTAACGCAAGGGGTGAAAGGACGAACGCTAGGCGATTGAGCATATAAGCTGCAAAGATGAAAATTAACGCTGACGTTATCGTAAATATCCAGACCGCGCTCATTTTAATCAAGCCCGCGGGCAGAGCGCGATTGGATGTACGGGGGTTGATTTTATCGTACTTCATATCGGCGATGCGATTAAAAGCCATGGCGCAACTGCGCGCTCCTACCATTGCAACAAGTATCCACAGAATTTTGAGTAAATTCGGCCAGCCGTTTGAAGCTAAAAACGCACTCATCACAGCATAAGGCAGCGCGAAAATGGTGTGTTCAAATTTTATCATTTCGAGGATAATACCGATTTTTTTGAACATGGTTCTTACCGTGTTGCGTATTACGTATTTCGCATTTTCATGTTTCGAAGTTCGCAACACGCAACACATTTCACCTTACAATTTACTCCCAACGACGGATTAGATCATTTTCAATCCCAAATTGGTCTAAGATTTTACAGACAATAAAATCCACTTGTTCATTTATGGTATGTGGCTTATGGTAAAATCCAGGCATAGCGGGTAAGATGCAAACGCCCAGTTTGGACAGTTTTAGCATGTTTTCCAGATGAATACTGCTCAGCGGGGTTTCACGCGGTACAAGCACTAAATTTCGTCTTTCTTTAATGCAGACATCAGCCGCTCTCTGAATGAGGTTATTTGAAATACCAGCGGTGATAGCGCCCAAAGTGTTCATGCTGCACGGCACAATTGCCATGCCTTCGGTTTTGTAGGAGCCGCTGGAGATGGGAGCTATTATGTCGGAAAAGTGATGATAGGTAATATTATTTGTCGAAACCCCTATTAACGATTCAGGTTGAAAGTTTGTCAGATTAATCTCAATGTCAAGTTCGTTTTGAATGATAACGGCGCCCGCTTCCGAAATAGTTAAATGGATTTCAAAATCCCTTTGGGATAAGATTTCTAACAAGCGTTTCGCATAGATTACGCCGCTTGCGCCTGTGATAGCTACAATTATTTTTTTCACTTTACAACCAGTTTTTTTATTTTATTGGCGAACTAGCGAGGTGGGTGAGAAAAGACTCGATTTCGCACCTCCCAAATTTTTCTTGACTTTGTTGGCTATATCGTCACTGAGAGTACCTGCCTAGCAAGTCGCTGCAACAACCTGCACGGCCCTATTTTTGAGTCCATACGTAGGGATACGGGCATATTTCGTTCGGTGAAGGTTGAGGGTGGCGCAATTGTCTGAGATAATGGCGCAGACATCAACTCAGACATTCTCTACTACGGTTTAACCTCTGCTTGAATGGAAGAATCAGAATCTAAAAGACAGATGGTTGCTTAAGTTAACTTTCCGTCCAACATGAATCGCCACTATTCCAAAGATCTTAAGATACACCTTAACATCCCTAAGTCCACATTCTTCCATAATTTCTTTGAGTTGATTTTTATCAGGGAAAGTCATTACGGAGTTCGGCAGGTAGCCATAAGCGTCGTTTTGGTTTTGAGAAATTACGTTGCCTATCAATGGGAGAATTTTGGTGAAGTATAAATAGTAAACGCCTCTGAATATCAAATTGGTAGGTTGAGTAAATTCTAAGATAACGACGCGCCCGCCAGGAGCTACCACGCGAGTCATTTCTCGAATCCCGCGTTGCACATCAGCCACATTTCGGATACCAAAGGCGGCGGAAACAATATCGAAACTATTATCTTTGAAGGGTAGGAATAGTGTGTCTGCCTCAACGGGAATTAACACATTTTCTATTTGCTTCACTTCCAACTTGTGTTTGAATATAGTCAGCATCTCATGGCAAAAATCTGTACCGATGACGCATGTTTTGTAAAAAAGCGCTTTCGCATAAGCAAGCGCTAACTCACCCGTGCCTGTGCAGACATCCAAAACTCTATATCCAGGTTTCAGACCACTGACCGATACTGCAAACTTCCGCCAGCTTTTATCGAATGTTAGGCTGAGCAAGGAATTCAAAAAATCATATCTCTTCGATATCGATGAAAAAATCCGATGAACGTAGTTTTGCTTATCTACCAAATCTCCTCCGCCCAAAACTACCTGCTCTGTAACAAAAGTGTTGAATAATAATCATTGCCTGGCCACAAGGGCACACGAATTTATAAGATAAAAATTGGATGAAAGGAAGGTTGGAAGGATGAAAAAAAACCGTCCATCCAACCATCCATCCTTCCATCCATTTCTGTATCCTACTGTTGATTTAAAGTTACTTAAGGGTTACTAAAAATTAATGTTACAAAACACTACTGCGGTTCGTATATACACGGCGGGCTTTCTATCAGTCTATCTATTTTTTCGCTCAGTTGTTGTATTTGGGTTTCCAGTTGAGTGTGTGTCTCTTTTATCTGAGATTCGAGTTGAGAATGCATTTCCCGCATTTGAAAACGCATATCTTTCATTTCTACTTGTATTTCGGAGACTTTCTCTTCAAGGCGACCAACTCTTCCTCTTAATGCTCCGAATGCGAGTCCAAGCGTAACTCCGCCTGCGATTAACACGCTGACCATGCCGATAAGAATGCCCACGGTCCATCTTAGAAGTAAATCGTATCTAGCTTCCAATGCGGACAGTCGTTCGTTAATCCCAGCCATTCGCGCGCTCATATCCGTTCGTAGGTCATCGATGCGTTTGCCCAAGTCATCGATGCGTTTGCCCAAGTCGTCGGTGCGTTTGCCCATTTGCTCAACCGCTCCCTCTAATTTGGCCAATCGTTCGTTGGTACTGGGTTGAGAGAAAGCGAAAGTCGGTACTAATAATCCGAAAATTATGCAAAAAACGATTCCCTTTTTCATTCGGTAACCCTCCGTTTGCGTGTTATGTTTTTACTGACTATTTACAACCTACCAATTTTAACTTGCCCTCTTGCCACTTTGCCCCTCTTCTATTATCTCTTTTATGTTTTGCTTTGTCTCCATGGTTAATCTCTCACGGGAATTTCTGCCTGTAATCATGGATGAGATAATCAACCAGTTGTTCTCGCGCCTCCTGTTGATAGGCGGCGCCGCGCCAAATTTTACATTCAATAACCGTTTTTCTTCCACTCTTCTCAAAGACAACAATATCCATACGCTTATGTCCTTGATGGACTTCTGCCCGAGCGTGTCCGCCAACATGATAAGCAAGGATGTCGAACTGACCCAGCAAAAAATAGTGAGGTACAATCTCCAAAGGTGTTCCTTGTGGAAAATAAAACTTGGGGTCCACTCTCGGTAGAAAATACTGAAAGTTTTCAATAACTGGGTGAGGCTTGATAAAACCATCAACATCAATCACCGGCTGATAGCCTTCTGGAAAAAACTCCTCTGGTGTACCGTTGTTCCAGGGCATGTATGAATAAATAATAGTGTGGGCGTAAGCGGGATTGCTGATGATACAATATCCATCTTTCTCTTGAATAATTCCGAAGGTAATTAACTCCTCTAAAATTTCGTCATTTGGATTATATCGTACATTGCCACGAGTTATTATTGACATCAATCGTTTTCGATTATTCGCCTCTCG
>DTYX01000454.1 GCA_012961655.1 Candidatus Poribacteria bacterium | reverse complement strand
TCCTTCATTTTCTGAATGATGACCTGTTTTGCAGACTGAGCGGCAATGCGACCCAAGTCTGCCACATTTTCCATCTTTTAGGTATTGTCGGAAGATTTCGGATATGTTCAACGGTGAGGTTTTTAGGCTTATGGGGCTCCAAATCGCCTCGATTATCGGCGAAGCGGGCTTGGGTAAATCGCAGCTCAAGCGTGAACTGAAAGAATCGCTTTCATCAGAAGAGATACTATGGATAGAGGGACAATGTCAATCCCATACGGAGCATGTCGCGTATTCTGTCTTCTTGAGCGCAATCAATTCTCTATTTGGGGTGACTGAACTTGATACAACAGAGAAAATAAAGGATAAAATTACCAACGGTATTATGGAACTTTTCGGCGAAGATAGCGGACCCGACGAGGAGATTCTTCCTTATGTTCTTCACTTGATGCCCGTTAAATTGGATGATAAACAAGAGGAGAAGATCAAATACCTCCAAGAAGATCCAGAAGAGTTGCAAAAGCAGACTTTTGCCGCTATAAAGAACATCTTAATGCAACTGGTCAAGCGGAGCCCGCTTGTACTGGCTTTAGAGGATTTACACTGGATAGATGAAGTTTCCTATGAACTTATCTTATTTTTGATGGATAATCTCACTGAAACTCCAACGCTATTACTGAACGTCTATCGCCCTGAAATATATGGCGACTTTGGCGCAAGCGACCGTTTATGCCAGAAAATCGGCGTCGTTGCTCAAGAAAAATTCGGCGATGACAAGTATACTGAAGTGCGCCTCGGCAGGCTACCACGAGATGATATGGAACTAATCCTGGATTCAATGCTAAATCTCGAAGAGACTCAGGATAGCCGCGACCTGAAAGATATGATTTTGACTAAAGCGGAAGGCAACCCATTCTATTTGGAGGAGGTTATTCGGAAACTAATTGAAGATATTGTTATCCAACCAGAAGAGGGTGGAAATGGTTATGTTATTGTGGGTAATATCGAAGATATCGATGTGCCATTGGGCGTCCAAGCCGTAGTCAGAGCTAGAATCGACCGCGTCAGAGGTACACCTAAACGAACATTGCAATGCGCTTCGGTTATAGGAAGACTTTTCCAGCGTAGAATTTTAGAGTACATATCTCCGCAGGATAATAATCTAGATAGAGATTTGGATAAACTTATCGATTTGGAGTTAATCGATAAATTACAAAATGGCTCTGAATTGGAATATAATTTTCTGCACATTCTCACTTATGAGACAGCTTATGATAGTATAATTGTCAGAAGAAAGAGGGAATTACACGGATTAATTGGCGCCTGCCTGGAAGAATACTATGAAGCGGAAATAGAGGCGCATTTAGACCATCTTGCATATCACTATAGACGCAGTGATAAAACTGATAAAGCAGTCAACTATCTTGTCGCGGCGGGAAAGAAAGCGCAAAACTTATATAGCAAATCGGATGCCATAGACTATTACTCGAACGCTCTGCGACTAATCCCGCAGATGTCTGAGGATGTACTGCCAATGAAAATGATAGCACACGAAGGATTGGGAGATGTCTACGGTCTAGCTGGTCAATTCGATTCCGCTTTAAATCACTATGCTGAGGTGCTGAAGGATTCTCAACCCCCCGAATCCACAGCGGTTATCCACCGAAAAATGGGTGATATTTACCGCAAAAAGGGCGATAACGCAATGGCGATAGAACAATATCAAGCGGGTTTAGTTGAGCTTGATGACAAGGTAAAATCACCAGAAGGCGCCAGAATACTTACCGACATCGGATATATCTACTATCTTGATGGCAAATACTCAGAAGCTATCCAGATGCACAACCAAGCTTTGGAAGCAGTTGAAGGAACCGAAAACTATTATGTCCAAGCTCTGGTCTACAAGAATTTAGGTAATGTAATGTTCGAACACGCCGATTTTGATCAGACTATCGAATATTGGGAGAAAAGTCGAGAGATTCTAGAAAGATTCAACGCCGGCATCGACCTTGCCAAGCTTTACTATAACTTTGGCGAACTCTATGTGCGGCGAGGAGATAATGAAAAAGCGTTATTTTACTTCCAATTGTGCCTTAAAGAGAGGGAGAAACTAGGTGATGTTAATGGATTAATAACCCCATACGATGGTTGCGGCAGAATCTATCGAAGTATGGGGGAGTTTGATAAAGCGTTGGATTTTTTTGAGAAAGGATTGGAAATTGCTCAACGAGTAGGGAACGCGCGGATGATTGGTATTATCAATCATAACATTGCATCCATGTATTTAAGTTGGCAGAAATTCGAAAAAGCCATTGAGCATCAAAAGCTGTGTCTGCCTATTTTTGAAGCGCAGAATTTGCCGAAACCCTTATCATATTGCTTCGCAAATATTGGTCTGGCGCATTGTGAATTGGGAAATTTAGACGAAGCTGTAGAGTATCAGAACAAAGCTTTGGAGATGGGTAAACAACTAGATGACCCATTTTTTGTTTCAAGCGTCTATCATTGTATCGGAAGGGTATATTTGAAAAAACAGGATTATGATAGAGCGATTGACTATTTCCATAATGCCCTGGAAATATCTGAGGACAAAGAGTTTTTAGAGACGTCAGGAGAAAGTCATCGCGATATCGGTAAAGCCTACTTGGGAAAAGGAGATATTGAAGAAGCGCGGACGCATTTAAACAAAGCCGTTGAGTTCTTTGAAAAGCTGGGAAATACCTCGGAGATAGAGAAGATAAAA
>DTYX01000453.1 GCA_012961655.1 Candidatus Poribacteria bacterium | reverse complement strand
CGCTGATATTGCTTGTATCGCAGAAGATACAATAGTTACCTCGATGTTGATAGACTGTTTCGATAAGCACGGAAAAACAGGAGTTATCGAACTGGTGGAAAATCATTGGAATCCTAAAGGGTTCAGAGAGTTTCATATTGAACCCTCGTTAGTTGAACAGTTTGAGGAATTATTATCTCAGTCCAAACAGCTTAACGCCGCCGTCATTTCTAATTCAAATCGGGAAACTTTAATCAAAGAAAGCGAGGCGATGAGGAAACGCATCAGAGGATTGGCAATCGGCAATTTAGGTTGACAAGATTTGTAATTTGGTTCTTCGGCTTAGATTCTTATCCCGAAAAGTCTCATTCAAAACATGCACATAGTGTATTTCTGGTCAGAAATCCGCATCAGAAGGAGTGAAATCCTTGCCTAACCGAAAACAGAGAGGAGGTTTAGTGAATGAAAGTTGCTTATTCTCCTACCTCTATGGAAAAATCGACTGTTAGAGAAAATGAAAAAACAGTAAAGAAGAGAGAGAAAAAGCTCTCTCCATTGATGCAACAATACAAAGATATAAAGGCGGAATATCCGGACGCAATTTTGTTCTGTCGAGTGGGGGATTTTTATGAGACATATTATGAAGATGCTGAAATTTCATCTCGGACATTGGATATTGTTTTGACCGCGCGTGATAAGACCAGCGAATGGGGACCTGTGCCGATGGCCGGTGTGCCGTATCACGCCATTGATTCATATCTGTACAAAATGGTGAAAGCGGGATACAAAGTGGCTATCTGCGAACAGATGGAAGACCCGAAGGAAGCAAAGGGTTTGTTGAAGCGCGAGGTCATTCGGGTGATTACTCCCGGCACAATCACTGACCCGAAAGCTTTGGAACGCAAGGCGAATAACTATCTTGTTTCAATCGGTCAGAAGAATAAAAGATACGGAATTGCACACGTCGACCTGTCAACGGGGGAATTTTCCGTCACAGAATTGGAAGCGGAGACCAAATTATTAGATGAAATTACCAGACTTTTCCCGGCGGAGTGCTTGCTTCCCGAAAGTTTTGAGGAACCTGAACTGTTGGGGATGATTGAAGGAAGCATCAAGCCCGTCATGAATCGCCTCCCCGATTGGCGGTTTGATTTGGATACGGCGCGCGATGAGTTGCTCGACCATTTTCACATTTTGTCGTTGGATGGTTTCGGTTGCGAGAATATGCCCGCCGCCATCAGCGCCGCCGGCGCCCTTATACACTATCTTAACGAAACTCAAAAGCAGGAAGTAGGACATATTTTATCCATCAATACTTACACTCTCTCCGATTTCATGATTCTGGACGCCGACACTCAGCGCAATCTTGAATTGACCCGTTCCATCCGGGATGGCTCTGAAAAAGGAACGCTGCTTAGCATTCTCGATGAAACATTGACGCCAATGGGCGGACGCAAATTGCGTCAATGTATTTTACAACCGCTGCTGAAAGTCGGTCAGATAAATTCCCGCCTGAACGCTGTAGAGGATTTATACAACAAAGTGTTGCTCCAGGAAGAACTTAGGGAAAAGCTAAGCAAAATGTATGACATGGAGCGTTTAATAACCCGCGCGAATCTCGGCACTGCTAACGCCCGTGACCTTTTAACTTTGAAAGATTCAATCCGACTCATCCCGCCTATCAAGGAAACCATCGAGGACAGTGAAGCGACCCTAATGAATATTCTCAATGAACAGTTGGAGCCGTTGACCGATTTAGCTGACCTCATCGAAAACGCCATCCAACCTGAACCTCCCGTAACGATACGCGAAGGGCGGCTTATCCAGGACGGCTATAACGAAGACTTAGACAAACTGCGGAAAATAACCTCCGAAGGGAAAGATTGGATTGCCAATCTGCAGCGACAGGAACGCGAGCGCACTGGCATTAGTTCGCTGAAGATAGGCTACAACCAGGTGTTCGGTTACTACATCGAAGTGACGAAACCCAATCTCGACAACGTGCCGGAAGATTACATTCGCAAGCAGACATTAACCAATGCTGAACGGTTCATCACACCGGAATTGAAAGAACAGGAGGCGCAAATTCTCACCGCTCAAGAGAGCATAAATGATTTGGAATATCAACTATTTTGCGAACTCCGAGATAAGATTGCCGCCGAAACTGAACGAATTCAGAAAGCCGCATCCATCATCGCCATTCTGGACGTGCTGGCAGCCTTAGCTTACGTCGCCGCCAGATACAACTATGCAAGACCGATAATCGAAGAGGGCGATGAAATTATCATCAAAGATGGCCGACATCCCGTAGTGGAGCGGTTGTTTACCAGAGAGGGATTTGTGCCGAATGACACATATCTAAATTGCGATGACCAGCAGATGCACATCATAACCGCGCCCAACATGGGAGGGAAAAGCACTTATTTGCGTCAAGTCGCGTTAATAACCCTGATGGCGCAGATGGGCAGTTTCGTCCCCGCCTCCGCCGCCAAAATTGGCATAGTCGATAGAATATTCACCCGCGTCGGCGCTTCGGACTATCTCGTTATGGGACAGAGCACTTTCCTGGTGGAGATGAATGAGACTGCAAATATTTTGAACAACGCGACTAAAAAAAGCCTCATTCTCCTTGACGAGATAGGGCGCGGGACGAGTACCTTCGACGGATTGAGCATCGCCTGGGCGGTCGCTGAATATATCCTGGATAAGAAAAAGATCGGCGCTAAAACACTGTTCGCCACTCATTATCATGAATTGATAGAATTGGAAAACAGATACAAAGGGGTAAAAAATTATAATGTCGCAGTCCATGAAGATGGTGAGCGAATCGTCTTCTTGCGCAAGGTAGTAGAAGGCGGTACCGACGACAGCTACGGCATTCAAGTCGCGCGCCTGGCAGGATTGCCGCAGCAAGTTATCCAAAGAGCCAACCAGATTCTTGCTGTCTTAGAAGAGCAGAACATCAGCGTGGATAAAAAATCGGCGCCGAAACCCAAACGCCGCGCTTCCAGACGGACTTTTCGAGATGATTCGCTGCAATTGTCGCTATTTACACCACAACCAGATCCAGTCGTGGATGAATTAAAATCCCTCGACCTGAACAACATCACGCCGTTGGAAGCGTTGAATAAATTATATGAATTAAAATCGAAGGCGGAGAAGAATTAAAGTGGAGAAGTTAGTGATATGACTTTTTCTCGTAAGGGGCTGCGCGTTTCGTCGTATTTCAAATTACGCAATATGCAACACGAAACACGCTTTATAGCTTTCTCGCTTTTTACCGCCAAAGCTTGTTGTGCAACATCCCCGAAAAATCGGGATTTTCAACGCGCTTACAGGAGGCGTAAAAAAGAATGATTTGCACAACGTCGCAAACAGCAGACATACGGCTATGCTTCGCTTCACCCAAATTCGGCGAAGCTGAACTTCGTATGCCCGCAAGACGATAACTGAAAAAATCGTATCAGTGCGACAAAGAAAGGAGCTTCATTATGGTTTATGTCGTCGGACACCGTGGCGCCGCAGGCGTCGAACCGGAAAATACGATTCGGGGATTTCGCTATGCCCTGGAACTTGGGGTGGACTACGCAGAATGCGACGTGCATCTTACGAAGGACAATCATCTAATCGTGATGCACGATGAGACAGTAGACCGTACTACAAATAGCACAGGAGCTATTCGCAATCTCACTTTTGCTGAAATACGCTCCCTGGACGCGGGCAAAGGTGAACGTGT
>DTYX01000452.1 GCA_012961655.1 Candidatus Poribacteria bacterium | reverse complement strand
GCTACATCTTGTTAGCAATCCGCTTGGGTTACATCTTAATCTCTTCTCATGGGGAATTTCTGTCCTTTTGATTTTTTCCTTGTATTTTAGGCAAGAATAAGTTATCCTGAGACAATTATCAAAATATGAGTAATGGAATATATTGTCCTTAAAAACACTGGATTTGTCAAGTATATTTTACAATGCAAACTAATCACCACAGGCAAAATCGGAGGTTCGTAGATGACCAAACGTGCAATCCTGCTTGGCTCGATTCTTTCTTTAGCTATCGGTTTGATTCTTCCAGTAACGGAATTTTTGATTCAGGGTACTCGGCTGGGGCTGAGTTCAGCGACGCCCGCCGCTTTCTTTCTGTTATTTGTCATCCTCATCGGACCTCAATTTCTACTCAAATGCCTGCAACCGAAATGGGCGCTTGGACGCGGTGAACTGCTGATAATATTCGGTATGATGATGGTCGCCACTGTAATTCCCACGCGAGGATTTGGCGGTCCGTTTTTCAGCATGATAACCGGCGCGACCTACTACGCGAGCGTCGAGAATGAATGGGCGAAATTCATCCAACCACATCTGTCGGAAACAGTTGTCATCAAAGATTCTCACGCTGTGCGGAAGATGTACGAAGGACTCGAAGGCGCTCCCATTCCGTGGGATGCTTGGATACAACCGCTCGGATGGTGGTTTTTTTTCATGCTGTGTTTGGCGGCGATGGTAATTTCTGCCATGTTCATATTACGCAGAACCTGGATAGAGCGTGAGCGACTTGTATTCCCGATTGCGCAGGTGGCTATGGCGATGGTCGAAGATAGTCCTCAAGGTTCGCGGCTCAATCCCCTGTTCCGTTCCTCTCTTTTCTGGGTTGGGTTTCTCATCCCGATGACGCTTGAAAGTCTTAATGCCTTAAACCGATATTTCCCAGTTGTCCCTCCATTTAGAATTCAATGGATATTGCGGCACGATATTCCATACGTCTCTCAAGTGCCCATCAGGGTCAATTTTCTGATGTTCGGTTTTGCCTTTTTCATCGAGTCACAGTTGTCATTCAGCCTGTGGTTCTTCTTTCTCCTCTCACTTTTCATGCAATGGATATATGGGCGTTTCATTCCCGGTCATCAGGAAGTTTTGGGACCGTGGACTGCAGGCGGCCCTGGCGGCACCATCATGGCTCATCAACAGATGGGTGCAATGCTCGTCCTGGTTGGAATGATGATTTGGATGTCTCGACAATACTTTGTGAAGGAAAGGTTCCATATCGGTTTGTTTCTTCTCAGCATATTCCTGATGTGCCTGATGGTGTGGTTCACCGGGGTTCCCTTCTGGATTACGCCGCTTGTAGTTGGCTCAGCTCTTGTCATTTGGTTGTCGCTGACCCGATTAATGGCTCAAGCGGGTATCGCCACTATGGTTCCGGCTATCATCCCACTTGGATTTATAGTTTCAACGGTAGGTGTCTCTAATCTTGGCACGGTGGGCTTGATAGCAATGGGGTTGACACTTGTTTGGGCTGGTGACCTGCTGACGTACCTGATGGCGCCAGCAGCGAATAGTATTTATCTGGGACATAGAGCCGCAATGAAACCAAGCTCAGGTTCTCTGTCTCTCCTCGCCGCAGTTATGTTGAGCTTGGTAGGGTGTGTATTTATGACCCTCTATCTGACAGGTACATACGGTGGTCTGAATCTTCATCCGCAGTATTTCCAGACGTTTCCACAGACCCCCTGGAGGTTTGTCGAAACAAAGTTGGAGCATCCGACAGAAGTATCGGTGACCGGATACATCTGGACTGGGGTCGGCGTTGGTGTAATGCTTTTGTTGACTTATGCGCAACGGATGTTCTTCTGGTGGCCTCTGCATCCACTTGGTTTCCTGGCTCAGGGTGGATGGATTATGCGGCAACTATGGTTCTCATTCTTTCTCGCCTGGGCAGTGAAGACAACGGTGCTCCGTTACGGCGGAGGGCGGGTTTATAAGAAAGCCAGAATCTTTTTCATCGGCATCATCGTCGGTCTGCTTGTAGTCGGAGGTCTCTGGCTTATCATCGATGCCATCACTGGTATGCGCGGAAATAGAATCCGCATCTATTGAAATAATCAAGGTGGAGGCAGGTTTTCAAATCGCACTACGATTTTTGGTAGTGCTAAACAAGTAATGCTCGAAATTCAATTGCAAATTTTAAATTTTCATCCTGAGCTAATGAAATCTGCCCGACTTTCAGCGGCATAGGCTTCTTCATAATTATGACCTCTCTCTCTTCAAATAGGCATTAATGAAAACATCCAAATCCCCATCAAGAACTGCCTCTACTTTGCTCACTTCTATCCCAGTACGCAAATCCTTGACGCGTTGATATGGATGTAGAACATAAGACCGAATCTGATTGCCAAAAGAGATTTCACCCTTTTCACCTTGTAATTTTGCCATCTCTTCCTCTCTTTTCTGCCGATAATACTCATACAATCGTGAGCGCAGAACCTTCATCGCCATTTCACGGTTTCTGTGTTGCGACCTCTCATTTTGGCATTGAGCGACGATTCCCGTCGGAATATGTGTAATCCGCACCGCGGAATCGGTAACATTTACATGCTGACCGCCAGCGCCGCTAGAACGGTATGTATTAATGCGCAAATCACTTTCATTTATCTCAACTTCAATATTATCGTCAATTTCCGGAGAGACCGATACAGAAGCAAAGGATGTATGGCGACGTTGGTTAAAATCGAAGGGAGATAACCGCACTAAACGATGTATTCCATCTTCTGCTCGAAGATATCCATAAGCGTAGGGGCCAGATATTAACATTGTCGCGCTGGTAATGCCTGCTTCATCATTGGGAGTTAGTTCCAGTAAATTAACTTTGTAATCATGTTGCTCACACCAACGCAAATACATCCGCAATAACATATTTGCCCAATCAGCGGCGTCTATTCCACCGGCGCCCGAATGAATACTTAGAATAGCATTATTCTGGTCATGTTCACCATCCAACATAAGCTCAAACTCCAAAGCTTCAACCTGCTTTATGATAGTCTGTAGTTCTGATTTAATCTCATCGTTGAGGCTCTCATCCCCCTCTTCAATAGCCATTTCAACTATCACTTCAATGTCCTTTATCTGAGAATGAAGTTGATTCCAGGTTTGAATATCTTTCTGTAATAATGAGATACGCTGGGATGTCTTTTGCGCTTTTTGAGCGTCACTCCAAAAATCAGCTTTTGCAGCCTCTTCCTGTAAGGATTTTATTTCCTTCTCCTTGTTTGGAATGTCAAAGATAGCCCCCAATCTCTATAATTCTTTGCTTTAATTCAAGAATTTGGAACTGTAATTCTGGTAACATTATTTACTCCTCCTAAAATTCATGTCTCTGATGTAACCTCTCTGAAAGGTCACAAAGGCAGCGAAAGAGACAGCCACGTGCACCATCAGCCAATGGCTGC
>DTYX01000451.1 GCA_012961655.1 Candidatus Poribacteria bacterium | reverse complement strand
TTTGAAAAGCGATGTCGTAAAGGCTCCCATTTTCCCCATCGCGCGGTCGTCAGTATCGTTTGCCAAGAGATGCATGAAGGCGTCGCGGTCCCCCGGCAAAACTACGTGCCTGTACGGGACGGAACGGCTCGTTGACTTGTCAAAGTCTACTCCCTCAGACGATGAGACCCTCACACGCTCCGGCTTCCGCTCTCCCCGAACCGCATGAAAGATCACATTTTCCTGGAGCACATCGTCGTCCCCGAACGCCTTTTTGCGCGACTCGAACACGTGAATGCGACTCAGGCTCATCATGTCGAGGAGGCTAAGGCGGAACCGGCGGAAATACGGCCCATTACAGAAACTCCGGGGCGTAATCGCCACCAATTCACCCCCGGGCTCCAGCATCCGAGCCGCCAGCCACACAAACGCAGCATATAGGTTGGATACGCCGATGCCCGCAGCATTGAGCAATCGGCGCGTTGCCGTTTGACTGTTGATCTTCTTGTAGGGCGGATTCAGGATTGCATGAGAGAAACGCTCGCCCTGAGGGGCGAACAGATTCTCTTCTGTCTCCGCTATGGCAGCCATGACAAAATCCTCCGCCCGTATGTCTCCCCGAAAGGAAATGCCGGCTCTCTTACAGGTTAAATCGCACCTCTCCATTGTCTCCTTTAAATATGGCAAAATTTGCTGATCGTTTTCATATGCGACCACATTGATCGACAGCGAAGACCACTTCCTCGAAACATACTCCTCAACACATGCCGCAAACAACACTCCCGTCCCCGCGCCGGCATCCAGAATCCGTACATTTTTCCTCTCATGCTCAAACAGTGATGCCATGAAACGTGCAATTTTGGCAGGCGTCAGGAACTGCCCAACATTTGAGCGTTGACGACGACAGGTACTACAGTTCAGAGACTTACGAACAACATCAAGTGAGTTTGTCAGATCAAACGCTATATGAATTCTCTCCAATCGGCCTTACTCGCATCCCGTTTTCATGTGACCTAACGACAATGTTGAGTTGCGCGGCGGATGCGTGACCGTCAACTTCGCTATCCCAGGCACAACAAAGCAGGTATGGCCCTGCTTTTGCGCGCTGATTCGCCGCGTCAACTCCAACTATGGTTAGCCCGCGCCTTGCCCCAAAACCTCCATCGCTTGACGCGGTAATTCTTCGACTTCGCGTTCAATCCGCTCGGCTAATTGCATTTCTGCTATTTCAAGGTCATAGCGTGCCTGCAATCGTAGCCATACTGCTGCACTCGTCCCAAAATAACGCGCGAGTCGTAGAGCAGTATCCGCTGTAATAGAACGCTGCCCGCGCACAATCTGACTGATACGCAATGGGGGCACCCCCATATCTTTTGCCACTCGGTACCGGCTTAACCCTAGCGGCTTCATGAAATCTTCCAGCAGAACTTCGCCAGGATGCACAGGGAGCAATTTTTCTTCCATATTTCACCTCATGTGTGATAGTCAACGATTTCCACTTCCCTCGCCTTGCCTGCTTCCCAATAGAAACAAATCCGCCATTGGTCATTGATACGAATGCTATATTGGCCTGCGCGATCACCGTGGAGCCTTTCCAGCCGATTGCCCGGTGGTGCTAAAAGATCGCGTAGGTCCTCAGCGTCATCAAGGTACAACAGTTTGCGCCGCGCTGTTTTTTGAATGGTCGTGGGTAACTTGCGAGAAACAAGACCCTTGTATATCTTTTCAGCTTCGGAGTCGGCGAAAGATTCTATCATATCTTTATAATATCATAATATCATAAGGCGATAATATCGTCAAACGATATGCTGCTTAACTGCTTGGGGCGCAAACAACAGCGTGCTAACGCTAGAACTCACCCGCCAAAAAGCGCTAGCTTTTTGGTCGGGTGCAGTGATTTGTTAGATGATTTTATTTATATTTCCAAAAAATAGATCTGTCCCCGCATTCTCTTATAGAAAGTAAACCTTTATTTCTTTTTCAGTTTTTGAAGAATAGTATCAGCAAGTTTGGATACAGCCACTTTGTATTTCTCAAAATCTACAATATTTTTGTCAGTTATTCCTATTTGGTATTCTATTCCACCTCTGTGTTGATGACTGATGTATTTACTTTTCTTTGCCTGCTTGCTACTCATAACCCAATAGACTATTTGGTCAACCCAAACTCCAATAAAAACAAATCCATCACAATGGTCGGGTTTTAACTGTTGGAAATTCATCCAGAAAGGTTCCCCCGAATCGTACCGTAATGCTTTTGATACTAAGCTACCTCTCTTTTTTGTATGTATCGCCCTACATGCTTTTACTTCCAGCCTAACACCTTTAATCCAAATGTCGTATTGCCCGCTATATTTTGGGTCAAATGATTTATCCGCCTTTTGAAATCTAGTATCTAAATCTTTTATATGTTCTTCACCCCAAATTTGTCCAAATATTCGAGGCGCTAGTCCATAGAGTTCAAGATATTTGTTTGTCTTAACATAATTATCTCTCAATTTTTCGTATTCCTCAAAATTGATGATTCTTCTATCTCTTAGGAACATAAGCATGTATTCATATTCATTGAAAGGGAAAACCGACGTTAAACTTTCAAGTCTTGCTTCAAGAAGTTTCCTATCTCCATTTTGTAGATTAGCGGCAAATTTGTTTATGTATTCTTTTAATTGTCTTAAATCCATCTTTGCTGCTCTCCATCAACCTCGGGAAAGGGATTATTCCATTGCCATCCTGTCTTTTCTGTTTTCCTGTACCGCTCTAATCTCCTAATAGTAAGCTCTACAAAAATTGGGTCATTGTCAAAAGTGTAGACTTTACGATTTAGTCTTTCACCTGCCAATAAAGTAGTCCCGGAATGAGCAAAGAAATCAACCACAATATCTTTTTCAGTTGAGCTTGTTGAAACAATCCTTTCAATTGCTTTTAAAGGTTTTTGGGCATAACAACCAGGGACATTTTCTTCCAGTCTGTAAAACACTTGTTGAATATCTATCCAAACGTTCCCCGGCCTAATTGTGTCTGACTTACTTCTCTCCATATTCTCGGTTCTTTTACCATTTATTACTTTGTAATATCCTTTTAATACTTTTGGTATATCGGTATAAACCACTTTAAATTTAGGATTTCCCTTTACATAATGTAACAACTCTTGTCTTATCCACATCCAATTTTTTTGCGTTCCATACCCCCTTTGGTTTTTTAAGGTGATAAAATTTCTAGCTTTTAGCTCTTTAAATTCTCTCATCATAATCATAAAATCTGGTAGCGGTTGAAAACCATCTTTTTGATCGGCACCAAGCCATATATACAAATGTGCGTTTCTTGCCATAATAGCGGTGGCATTCTTTGTCCACTTTTGAGAAAAAACCATATAGTCAGCTAAAGTTTTCTTAAAAAGATTTTTGGTATTATTATTACCAACTACGACATTATATGGCGGATCATTGACGATTAGCTTTGCCTTTTCGTCTCTCATTATTTTTTTCACATCTTCATAATTTGTTGCGTCTAATACACCCACCCTATGCCCTTTTATCGAATCTTCCCAAATTTCACCATACTTAAGTCGGCAAAAAGGCTGTACTTTTTCTTTCAGAGTACCATCTAAATCCAATCGTGTAAGTTTTTCTGTGGTATCGTGTTTCTTTTTACTACGTGGCACATCTAATTCAGGAAATAAAGTCAATGTGGATTGGTTATCATTACTCATTATCTTACCTCCTATCATCTAACGTCCAGGCTCAGCGACGCCGCTTGTCGGCGTTCGCTGGAGCGCATTGTTATGATTTTAGTAATGTCCCGTGATTGTTGATTACATATTTAATACCGAGTTCACGAAACGTCTTCCATATTGCTGCCTGGTTTGCTGTCACGACTGGAATACCAAGCTTATTTTCAATCTGTTCAACAACCTCAAAGCTCCTCCAAGCTGTACAGGGCAATAAAAGAACGTCGGCTTTGGAATGACAACTATTGATTGTGAATTCCAGAATGGCTTCAGGTACCTGATCCCACATAGGTGATTGTATAGCTTCTTCGGCTGGTCGAATGTCACCTTCAAGTCTTAGAACTTCAATATCTGTTTCACGAAAAAACTTTATCAAAACCTGATTGTTCCATGCAGGATATGGCGTGGCTATGGATATTTTCTTTGCTTTGAAGAAGGCCAGCGCTTCAAGTATTGCCAGTGATGGAACAACCCCTATTGCCCCGGAGATGCCCTCTATAGTTCGAACCATTTCCCTGGCGTGCTCGACTCCTCGATAGAAGGTTGCTGTTGTGAATCCATAAGCTATGGCTTTAGGCTTTGTCATGGAGAGAACACGGCTTGCTTCCCTTACTCCTGCGTTCACCTCGTCAATGGCCTCTTCACACTCAACTTTATGTTTGCCTGAACCATATACACGATGAGCATGAAGGGTTACACCATTTGGCGTTACGGAAGCAAAATCAGGTTCAAAGGTTGTATTACCTGCAGGTACGATTAATCCAATGCGTGCTATTTTTACCACTCGGTCTCCTATGATTTTTTTTAATCATAACGTTCAAGCTCACCTGCGGCTATGAAGCGCAGCGGAATAGCCGTCAGGTGGAGCGTTTTGTTATACCCAGATATCTTCCCTTGCTTCCCAATAGGATTTTACTTTTTCGAATCTTTCGATACGTTCATTTATCTTCAATATTTCTTTCGGATAGAA
>DTYX01000450.1 GCA_012961655.1 Candidatus Poribacteria bacterium | reverse complement strand
GCGATCTGCTTATGGAGGTGTTAATGATGAGACAAATGACAGCAGAAGAGATAGACCTTGATATGGAAACCGTTATCAGGTTTTTGAAATTTTACAGTGATGACAAAGTTAAGGAAGGGCTGCGCAAGTTATATGGTGATGAGAAAATCATTCAGTGGATTAACGAATAACAAGCACTGAAAGAATTGAGCGGCTATACCCAAAAAGATCGGATAACAACGATGATTGAGCAAGGTTAGCCCAAGATTCTATCTTGGCAAGCCAAATTAGAAATTTGGGCCACGAAACAATAAGATTAAAAGTGAGGTGACACAATGGAAAAAGTTAATGTAGCTCTTATCGGCGCGGGTGGGATGGCGAACGGCGTTCATTATCCCTCCCTGGCCGAGTTTGATGATGTCAATTTAGTCGGGTTATGCGATTTAATTCCCGAAAAACTGAAAGCCACTGCTGAACGTTTTGAGATAGAAAACACTTTCACAGATTACAAGCGGATGATAGAGAAGACAAATCCCGATGCAATTTACGTTCTAATGCCGCCTCATCATCTGTTCGACCTGGTTATCCATTCGTTGTCGCAGGGATTGCATGTATTCATCGAGAAACCGCCTGGAGTAACGTTACACCAGATCAAAAGTATGGCGTTGTTAGCGGAGAAAAAGGGTTGCAAAACGATGGTGGGCTTCAATCGTCGATTTATCCCGTTGATGAAGCAAGTCAAAGAGATGGTCGAGGAAAAGGGACAGATTATCCAATGCGTCTCCACTTTCCATAAAAATTCGCCAGCCGCGTTATACTACAACGGGGCGATTGATGTGTTGAGTTGCGATGCCATCCATACCGTCGATGCGTTGCGGTGGATGGCGGGCGGCGATGTCAAAGTCGTATCAAGCGATATCAACAGTTACTATTCCGAAAGGGAAAACAGCTTCAATGCGCTGGTCAAGTTCGAGAACGGTTGCACCGGAATTATCATGACGAACTGGGCGGTCGGCGGGCGAATCCATATTTTTGAAATGCACGCTAAAGGCATCTCCGCGCTCATCAATCCTGACTTAGACGGCAGCGCAGTTATCTTCGAGGGTTCATCAAGGAAAGAGATAACAACCGTCGAAGCCGCTGGAACTGACGCCAACTATAAAGCCTACGGATTTTTCGGTGAGAACAGACATTTCATCGATTGCATCAAATCGGATAAACAGCCCGATACCTGTTTTGCCGACGCAGTGAAGACGATGGAATTGGTGCGACTGATGTATGCTAATCGAATTGATTGAGCGTTTAAGTACAATCATGACTATTAGCTACCGCAGTGACAATAGCCTCTCGATATTTTGAAAGGGATTTTCTTTGGCAATTCTTTAGGATTGTTGCAACCACTTCCTTGATTGGCCGAAGTCGCAAGTGAGCAAAGCCATCCCGCAACGCGGGGACTTCGGGAAAACCGAACCCCGAATTTTGGCAAATTCGGCTACTACAATATCTGGCAGCAATAAATTATGTTTGGGAATGAAAGTTGCAATTTAAATCATTTTTTCGTCGGGCCAGATGGCCTCTGGAGTTGGCGTGCTTGTCGGTCGTTGAATTAATTCAAAGATCACTCCCATCGTCTCCTCCGTGTCAAGGTAAGCATATCCGCTGCCAGGACGTCTTCCGCTTTGCGTAACCTTGATTCCCTGTTTTTCCACAATAGCCACTGCTTCGTCAAGGTCGTCCACATAGCATCCTATGTGATGTATGCCTTCTCCCTTTTCATTCAGAAATTCGGTGTAGATGCTTTCGCTTAAAGGCTGGATGAGTTCAAGTTGTATCGCACCCATCTTCGCAAAAGCTATCTTCATTCTGTAGTTTTTAGGCTCGCCTCGTATCTTCATATCGGTTACAAACGGCGGCTCGTAAGTATATATGGTAAAAGGGCCTATCCCAAAAGTAGACCAGTAATATTCCATGCTTTTTTGTAAATCCTTTACAACCACGCAGACTTGATTTATCTCTTTAAGTACAAGTTTCTCGTTATCGCTTTTTTTCATCTTTACGCCTCCGTAACGACGTCAGGGTACTGTAAAACGCAAATCGTTAAAATGGAGGGTTGTATTAAGCACAACCCCCTAAATAGGAAAATTCGGGTCAGATTATAAGAGTTGTTCAAACCAGTCCAATATTGTGTCTGTCCCACTCAGGGAGCAGGTTGAAGAAATTTTCACCCAGCACAATTCTACCACTGAGTGGGTGGGCATGTAGCGGGCGAGTACATTTTTCCTCCGGCAAAGCAGCACGGCGAAGATTCTCTGGAATATCCACGACGACAAACTTAACGGAATACCCCATAGTCAAGAATAATGATAAAAATGAAAAAAAATACTTGTCAATTTAAGTAAGTTCGAATCAAGTTTGTCCACTTTTGTCGAAAGAGATTTCCATGGAACTGG
>DTYX01000449.1 GCA_012961655.1 Candidatus Poribacteria bacterium | reverse complement strand
TGTTCGCACTTGCATCCAGGTATGTTTCTATACCTGTATAGGCAGAATACCAAATAACATGGTTAAAATAATCAAGCGTGGCCGAAATATCAGTACTGGAATACGGCAATTCCCTGCCGACTTGCCAAACGGAATAATTTCCCGGGCCCAAAACTGTATCCAAAATACTTCGATACCATTGCTGGGCGTTATTCTGGCTATCTTGAACAAAATCATCGATTAATAGTACATCACCTTGAACAGGAATTACTTTCCAGTAATCTGGTTCATTTTGGTTTTCTGTATCTGGGAATTGGACAATTTCACTCTCTGCTCCAGCTATGTCTCTTGCTTTAAGGTAAAGTGTGTGATACCCTAATTCCAGGCCTGTCAGGGTTATACTTGAATAGGCAGCTGCTGATAATTGTGTCCAACAAGTTGTACACGTATCATCCAAAGCATAGTAAACATCAGTGATTGTTTCTACACCATCCTGGTCTAACACATCCCAAACAAACGTTCGTGTTGGAAAAGTAAGACTAGTATCACCGCCAATATCAGCTACAAATGGATTACTGCGAAATCGAAAATTAATACTGGGTTTTGAATTACGTATCGGCAGAACAATTTTCGCTGGTGTTAGATCAACCAAACTATCGTTATCAAGAGCCTTGATTTCAAATGTGAACACATCCAAATCTGACCGTATTGGTACATAAAAAAGTCCTGCCTCAGTAGTGGTAAATGACCATGCAGAATCCACATTCCATTTATAATAATAGCCTACTACATCACCATCAGCATCTTCCCCCCACCAATGAAGTTGCTGCTTGCTGGTAGTTATGGTCGTGAATGCTTGCGTCAAGGTATCCCAAACCATGCCAGGTTCTGGTGTTTCATTAATAGCATAGACTGGTTCGCCGGTTATTGAATCAATAGCAGCAAATACAGTATCTGAAGCTATCAAGGATAAATATGTTTCAGGGGCACGGGGATCAATTGGATTTGATAGATTGGACTTCGCGCATGCGCTTCCTTGTGAGCTAGTTTTCCGAGCTCTTCAATTGGTAAATCTTTCTCAATATAAGTCATGAATTGTCCTCACGAATTACGGCGAAGTATTTGGTTCCACATCTTGTCTCCACTTACGCCATACAATTTTTCAAATTCAGCTTGAAGCTCCGATATCTTATCGTCCAGTAACTGCTTCAGCGTTTTGCCCGGTTCAACTTCATAATCGCCACTGACTTCAGCCGCAATGTCATAAATTTCATCAATACAATTGGGGTCATCTGAGATGAATTCCCAAAACTTTCTTCCGACAATCGTATCAACTTCGATGTATTGTTCAACGATATTGCTAACCTGTTCAGGAGTTCCATAACACATACCGAATATGGCAATAGAGCCTTGATTTCGTCGTTGCGCTGACTGTAATAATTGAGTTAATCTTTGTGCCATATCCTTCGGAATGGTATTAGGGCCGCTTTTGACTTGGATATGATGATGTCGTCCATTTTTTGTTTTCAATACATCAGCGCCTTCAACTCCTGTCCCCTCAGAGAATGTCTTCGCAACCTCTTGCAGAGCAAAGCCAAATGCAGTGACCAATCCGCGTTCCCAATGCTGTTGTACTCGCCATTCAACTGAATTCGCCGAAGAGGGCGCAATAATATTTCAGAGCCTTTGGCATTTAGATTTAGAGCCGCTGATTATCAGACAGCGCTGATTAAGATTACCCAAATCAGCGTGGTCTTTAAATCAGCGGCTATACAACTGGATAGTAAGAGACACCTATTGCTCCTGGCCCAACGTGTGAAGCGATTATACCTCCAATCCTGCTCGTGTATTCCAATTCCAGATTTTCGTGAAGGTTACCTTCCAATTGTTGAGAGAGTATTGATAAAAGTTCTTCATTATCGGCATGGATTAAACCAACTCTCAACGCTCCAATATTAGTAGCGTCATCTTGCACCAGTTGTACCATGCGGCGGATTAGTCTCTGTTGACCTCGCAACTTTTCTACCGGGACAATTTCACCACCTTGGATTGCCAAAAGCGGCTTTATTTTTAACATAGCGCCTACGAAAGCCTGTGCCCTGCCAATCCTACCGCCGCGGCGCAGATATTCAAGCGAGTCTACTGAAAAATAGGTCTTAATCTGCGATGTTATACGACGAATCTCGCTCAACACTTCATCTACTTCCTTTTTTTCCTCTATAGCTTTTGCGGCTGCAATGACGGTCATCCCCAAAGCCAAAGATGCCTGTTGAGAATCTATCAGATGTATTTTCACCTCAGGACATTGTTGGGCGGCTACCATAGCGGATTGGTATGTGCCGCTTAATTTGGATGAGATATGTATCGAGATTAAGCAATCATCTTCTAAGCTTAGCTTGCGGTAAGTTTCCACAAAATCTTGAGGTGAAGGTTGCGTGGTAGTAGGAAATAAATCGGTCGTCCTGAGTAGATTGTAAAATTCATCCAGGTTTATATCGAAATAGTCCCGATAAGTCTCTTCTCCCAAATGTATCTTCAGAGGCACTATTTCGATACCGTATTTCTCCACCAACTCCGAAGGCAAATCTGCGGTGCTATCGGTAATAAGCTTCATTTTGGTCACTCCTGACTATTACATAATAGGCATAATGCGTAATGCGTAATACGTAAGAAAGATATTACGTATTACGTTTCACTCATCACGTTTCACATTTTCATTCAACAGAAATGATGTAGAAATAGTGTGGTTGCCCGCCATAGTGAATTTCAATCTCTTTATCGGGAAATTTTTGAGAAACCAGTTCTGCTAAATCCTCAGCTTCGTCTTCGCTGATTTCTTTGCCATAGAATATGGTGATAATCTCGTATTCTATTTCAACCATCTTCTGTAGCAAGGCTATGGTAGTGTCCTTGAGAGATTTTTCAGCGAACTGGATTTTCCCATCGAATATGCCCAATATGTCGCCTTTTTTAATCTGTATATCCTTGTATTCGGCATCGCGAGAAGCGCGTGTTACCTCTCCGGTTTTCGTCTGATGCAAAGCATCTTCCATACATTTTACATTTTCCCAAAAAGATACATCCTCCCTAAAAGCCACCAGAGCGGATAGACCTTCGGGGACGCTCTTTGAGGGAATCACGGCGACCTCTTTTTGGCTCATTTTAGCGGCTTGATTTGCCGCGGGAATGACATTGCCGTTGTTGGGCAACAGTATAACCGAAGAGGAGGGAACCCGCTCAATAGCTTGCAGAATTTCCCCCATGCTTGGATTCATGCTCTGTCCTCCCTCTATCACGCCATCTGCCCCCATGCTGATAAATATCTCCCTCAGTCCATCTCCCAGCGCGACGGGTAGGATTGAAATTGATTGTGATTGGGAAGTAAAAAGGGTTTCATGTTCCTCTTTCATATCGTCAATTTTGATCTGACTTATTTCCCCAAAAGAAGAGACATAATGCAACAGTTGTCGAGAGTTAGATGTATGGATATGTATCCGCAAGAGGTTGTCATCTCCCACTACAATTAGAGAATCGCCAAAAGACGCTAGATTTTCCTTCATTTTAGCCTGAGAAAGCCCATCGCCTTCAAGGATAAATTCAGTGCAATATCTGTTGGTCCAGTCATACTGAATATTGTAAGTTGGCAAATCTTCAATAATTCCAAATTCCGAATCCCGAATTCCGAATTCCTCTCTGAGTTCTTCACCGCGAATCAATTTCA
>DTYX01000448.1 GCA_012961655.1 Candidatus Poribacteria bacterium | reverse complement strand
GCGTGATGCATAATGCGTAAAACGTAATGCGTAATTATTTACGTTTTAGGGGAAAATTCTTTCGCTTACCACACAAATCCACGTTGACCCACTTGTTGTATGGAAAGAAGAAGGATTCGAAAAATGCGCATCTTAGAACATCCGATTCTCGGGAAACTTGAAGAACGCAATAAAGTCACTATTGAATTTGACGGCAAGCCCGTCGAAGCTTATGAAGGCGAACCGATAGCCGCAGCTCTGATGGCGGCGGGGTTCAAGGTATTACGTTACACTCCTAAATATAACGAGCCGAGAGGGGTTTTTTGCGCTATCGGCAGATGTACAGATTGCATGATGATAATCGATGGCGCCCCAAACGTTCGGACTTGTATAACGCCTGTGAAGGCGGGAATGAAGGTCGAAACACAGCATGGGCGCGGATATTGGAAGTAGAACCTGGCACAGCCTGCGACATATTTAAGATTTAATTTAAGATTTAAGTGAAAGGTGGAGAGAAAAATGCGTTTGAAAAGCGTAATAATTTCAATATTAGTTGTTGTTAGTTTTATATTTATCAGCTTCTGGTTTAGTAGCGACGCAGATGCCCAACGCCCTCAGAAGAGGTCAACTATGGTGGATGAAATCATCAATGCTTACTTCGAGAATGTGGGAAATCTTATATTGCTCATTTCAACAGATGTGATTTTAGCTAATGCCAATGATTCACGAAACGTTGGAGGATATTTAACCAAATATAATTTTGGGGAACTGTTTGCCATTGGTAGCTTCATCATCGCCGTATCGCTCAGCATAGATCTGGAGAGCGCAAAGAGCGTATATACTCTTGGAGAATTAAGCGGAGGCGGGAAACGCTCATGGGAACAGACACTTGCGTCAAGTTCAATAAGCCCTTTCTTGGGCGGTGCTGTTGGGCTGCTCTTAGGCGGCGCGGTAGAGCAAGAACCGTTGGTCGGCGGAATCATCGGTTTTGCTTTAGGGTCGATATTATCCCCCGTCAGCGCTACCATTGGCTATAATCAAGCCCAGCCGACAGAAAATGTGGAAAAGCGACGATTTGGTCGGAGGAACGATTCGATTCCATCTGATATACTCGACTTCGAACAATCGAAAATTTCAGATTTTACTGTTACCATCTACCAAAAGCGATTTTAATTCACAGCTTGGAGTGGAAAGGGTAAGAATGTATCTTTGGTCAAATACAGAATCCTCAAATGTGGATATAGAGACACTGGCTCAGGTAATTTGCGAAGCTGGACGCCCAGTTCATGTGAATAATTTGGCGCGGGAGTTTGTGAGATGGGGGCTTCTGGCTGTGAGAAAAGAAGTACGACGATATAGTCCTTCTGCAACATACGCAGTTGGAGACAAGGTGCGTTGGAAGGGGAAGCTCGGTGAGGTGAAAGCGGTGAAGGATGGGGAAAATCCCCGGCAGGGAAAGTTCAGCATTATAAACTTAGTTTTGCCTGACGGAGGAGAAATCCGACTGGCAGCCGTTGGGGAATATGGGCTGGTTATTCGTACAGCTATCCAGGATGCAATGCGCAAGGACGCTCGATTCGTGTGGTTTGAGGATGCACAAGGCGACAACTGGTGCTTGACTGAGATGCTGCCGGAAGTTAGGGATGAGGATTTGGCGAAGGTTTTCCCGTTCCTCCAGGGGTTGCTGAAGGATGGCGCGCTTCCCCCGCGCCCAACGGAGGAACTGGTAAAGACCATCTGGGGGCAAGAAAACGACGGCAGCGATGAATATGCTTTGAAATCATTCGCGCTCAATGTGGCGTTGCAAGGTTGTAACGATACGCGCTGGATGGGCAACGGCTGGGTGTTAGAATCGGAATGGCAAAAACTGCAGGAGCGGGAAGCGCTGATAGGTCCGCGCCAACCAAGCAAAATTGAACCACCAGAGGGTGTAACGCTGGATACAAGTGATGAGCCTGAATCCGCGCCCGGGGAGGTCGAAGAGGAGGAAGAACCAGAAGAGCAAGAAGCACCCATTCCTGAAGATTTGGAAGCATGGCGGCGAAACAGACGACTTCACGCAAATTTCACGCTGCAAGCGAGACATTACTACGGTAACTATCTGCCACTGAATAAAGACATGCGGCGAGTATTTCCACCGCGCGCGTCTGGTTCAGATGCGGTAACGTTCTACCACCATTTCGGCGACGAACAAGAATCGTTTCAGGCTTGGGTGGACTGGAATCAGAAACGGATTTTAGGTTCGCCCCAGATGTATCAGGCGTTTTATGACTACGGAATCTACCCGGGAGCGGTGCTCGTTATCTCTCATCGGGAAAATGAGCAGGAATACGATATTCGTACAAAGCCGCCGACCAAGGATGAACCCGTCCGAGTTCGACGGGTATTTTTTGCCACCGATGAATACGGCAATCGGATTCTGGGCGAAGACGGGCATCCAAAATTAGAGTATGAAGAAGATAACGAACCGCGCCTTTACGAAATTGCCGATGAGGTGTTCATTGTAGGGGCGTCCTGGGAGAATCTGCCCGAATTATTCGCTGAAGCGGAAAGGGTGGGACAAGGATACTT
>DTYX01000447.1 GCA_012961655.1 Candidatus Poribacteria bacterium | reverse complement strand
CGTTCCCCATAGTTATCTTTAATTTTCCGCGGTAGTATCTAAAACTTCAAACACTCGTTCAGCAGGGACGCTCAATCGCTGAATCCAAGCATAGGTATAACCCAAATTGCTGACTGCATTGCCAAAACGCTTGGCATAGCCTTCGAAAAGTTTCAACGTCCCAAGGGTTAATTGTCCACTTAAAATCTTCCCGCCGCCGTAAATCCAGAAAACAACCCTCTATTCATATTTATCAGAAATCTTCGGGAAGGTGATTGCGCATATACCGGCTTAAAACTATCTTCATTAAATCCTCTTCCGAACGCAATCCCTTTTCCTTTGCGAGCTTTCTGTAGCCATCAACAATGCGTTGGTTCAATGTCAACAAAACCTCTTTGCGTTCTCCTAAACGTTCATCAAACTCTATTTTGATTTTGGCAAGAGAAGCCCACCAAGCCTCAAATTCTTCATCGCTAGAAAATTCAGGAATTTCAAACTCAAAGTCATCCAATTCGTTTGAATAAAATTTGTCCTCCTTAGCCATTTTTATCGCCCCCTAACGGAGAATATGCGGGCAATGCATCCCATTTTGATGTTAAAAAGTACCATCAATCTTCATCGCCTGACACCGTAAACGGTTTTGCCAAATCGATCTTTTCCCAATTGTACATAATTTTTTGCTTGGCGAACAATATCTTCAAGCATCTCTAAATCCAAGTGAGGATGGGCTTTCTGAATATGTCCGACGTTATGTTCGTCCCATTCAAAATCGACAATCTTTATAGACATACATCTACCCCGAAAAATTTGACTATTTTAGAAGTATAATCGGAAACAGAAAGGCTGTCAAGAATAAATTTCTTGACTTTGTTAGCTCAAGTTGCTATTATATTTTGTGTTTTCATCAAAAAAATAATGGAGATGATAAGAATGCTAAAACAGATATTATATCCACTTTCTACCGCAGTGATAATCGCTCTCTTATTCTCCATAAAAGGGGTGGCTGGCGACCCCAATACTGTCTTGTATATGTCCTTTGACCAAGAGCCCAAAAAGGATGTCGTTTTAGACGGATCCGGGTATGAAAATCATGGACAGATAGTAGGCAGAGGAGTCAAATGGACAAGAGATGGAAAATTTGGGGGCGCATTAGAGTTTGATGGTACAAGCAAGATAGAAGTGGAACATTCAGATAGCCTCAATTTCAAGGAAGCGATGACCGCTGAAATTTGGTTTAAAACTAAAGTTCCCCAAAAAGGTCGGTTCTTCATCTATAAGGTTCATACTGGCGGCGGCAGAAACTATGAGTGGGGTCTATATTTGACGACAGATAGCACAAACTTGTCGTTTTACGTTGTTGACCCAAAGGACGTAGTGGTCTATCCCACCAAAGGCGGCGATTGGAAGGATAACAACTGGCACTTCTTAGCAGGCACGTATGATGGGAAAACTGTAAAATGCTACGTAGATGGTGAGCTTGCGGCATCTAAGGATTGGCCTGGACATAAAATCAGAGCGGGAGATGGGCCCGTCGTTATAGGAACATGGGGGGGCAACTTCTTCGCCGGCATTCTTGATGAAGTGCGTCTCTGCAATGTCGCCAGAGATGACCAGGAAATTAAATCTGACTATGAAAACGGCTACAATCTTTTCGCATTGAACTTAAAAGGGAAACTTGCGACAACATGGACTCTCATCAAAGGCAGTGAGTATTAACCTGGCTTTGTCACTTGATTGACTGACGATAAAGACAGGTAAAAAAAGAATCTGCATGGAAACTGTTGTGAAAATCATCCGAAAGAATGTCTGGAAAATGAATGAAAGATACCAAATAATCACAGGCGATTGCTTAGATATTCTCCCTTCATACAGCGACGGATATTTTGACTGTTGTATTACAGACCCACCTTTCAATATTTCAAAGAAAAAGGGGCTGGGCTGGGCGTTTAGCTCACACGTCACAATTCAGGAACAGTGGGATATCTTCACGAAAGATGATTATTTTCAATTCAGCTTCGATTGGCTTCGAGAAGTGTGTAGAGTTGTAAAAATCAATGGCAATATTTTCGTATTCGGCTCGTTTCACAGCATCTTTACGATAGGTTTTATCCTGCAGCATCTTTTGGATCGAAAAATTATCAGCCAACTTGTGTGGTATAAAGTCAACGCCCAACCCAATATCACCTGCCGGATGTTTACTGAATCGACGGAATTTATCATCTGGGCGGTCAACAATGAATCTCACAAAGCTAAAAATTGGACGTTCAATTACGATGTCATGAAGCAGATGAACGATGGCAAGCAGATGCGGAATGTCTTTCAAATTCCCGTTACGCCGAAATCGGAGAGAATATATGGCAAGCATCCGGCGCAGAAACCCGAGGCAATCTTTCAACGTCTGATTTTAGCAGGAACGAATGAAGGTGATACTATTATAGACCCATTTTCTGGAACAGGGACGGCAGGGGTTGTCGCGAAGAGATTTAATCGGAATTGCGTAATGATTGACAATAACGAAAACTACAATAGCATTGCCAAAAAGAGACTTTTGCATGAAATGGGATTATAGCACGGATTGACAGAATATACGGATAGCAACAGATAGCAATTGAATCAGTTTATTCCGTTAATCCGTCTCCTACATTATACGGAGGTAAAGTTTCTATGCGCAGTCGAGTGCCCTTGAGAGCTATTCCAAAGATGGCAAAATCAAAAGATATTTTCATCGACATGATGAGAGGCATATACAAAAAGCACGTCTCATCTATTTTCGATTACCACACAAACGACGGGTGCAGTCGCTCTCTGTGGCTAATTAGCATGCGCATCACTAACCTGTGCAATCAACGATGCGCCATCTGCGCCCAATGGGGCGAGAAGGGATATAATTTTGAACGGCCAAATACTGTAGTGAGGCAGCAAGTTGATGTCGAAACATATAAGCGGATGATAGATGATGTGGCTTCCCTCAAGCCGCATATCTACATCACCGGCGGCGAACCGTTTTTGTATAAGGGGCTTGTTCCTTTAGTCAACTATATGAAGAGAAAGAGACTGAATGTCCAGATAGTGACAAACGGTGTAGGATTGGAAAGATGGGCGGGGGAGATGGTGGAAAATGAGTGGGACGCGCTGTGTGTTTCGATAGATGGCCCAAGGGAAGTACATGACGAATGTAGAGGGTTGAAGGGAGCTTACGATACATTAAAAAGAGGCGTGCAAAAAATTCAAGCGATAAAGGCGGAAGAGGGCCGGCAGAAACCATATATCATCACATTGACCACTATCTCAAACAGAAACGCGGGCATTCTCGTCGAATCTTTAGAAGAAGCGGAAAAGTTGAATCCAGATGGGATGATAATATATTATTCATGGTTCACGACAGAAGAGATCGGTCGGAAACACGTCGCTGTCATGGAGGAAAAACTGGGATGTACTCCCACAGCTTGGCGCGGCTATGTCATGAATCGGGATGCCATTGACCTCGACGCGCTTGTTGAAAATGTCAAGACGATTAAATCGAGGAAATTCAATAGTTTTATACATTTTATTCCCGCGCTGAAGGTCGAAGATATCCCGACATACTATCGACAACCGGACAATCTATTCGGCTATGAAAGATGCGTTGCACCGTGGTTTATGGTGGATATCATGCCGAATGGAGATGTCGTTACCTGCCGCGACCACCCTGACTACATCGTGGGCAACATCCGCGACGATAGTCTGATGAGCATCTACAACAACGAAAGATACAGAGCCTTCAGGCGCGCTCTCAAAAGTTGTGACAAGGGCTTGTTCCCCATTTGCGCTCGATGCTGCGGATTGATGGGGTTCTGATTTCAATTGAAAATTGTCAATTGAAATAGGTTTTCAAAAATCATTTATTTTCATTGAAGAAAGGAAGGTGAAAAACCTGGTTTTAAGAAAGTGTAGGAACAGACCTGTCTACCTTCGTCACAGGCAGGTAAAAAAAGAACCAGGACATGATGGCCAAAAAGATTAATGTAGGCATGATTGGGTATTCCTTTATGGGAAAAGCCCATACTTTTGGTTACAAGAATGTAGGCATCTTTTACGAACTTGAAGCGCTTCCGGTCATGAAAGTTCTCTGCGGTAGAAAAGAAGAGGGTGTAAGCGCTGCGGCTGAACGTTATGGCTGGGAAAGTTATGAGACGGATTGGAAAAAGCTAGTCCATCGAGATGATATTGATGTCGTGGATATTTGTACACCGAACAATCAACACCATGAGATTGTTATAGGTACCGCTGAAGCAGGTAAAAACATCTTCTGCGAGAAGCCGCTTGCCAAGACGCTTGACGAAGCCAAGGAGATGCTACAAGCTGTCAGGAAAGCCGGCGTGAAACACATGATTGGTTTCAATTATCGCACCGTACCGGCTATAGTTTTGGCAAAGCGTCTCATTGATGATGGAAAGCTCGGCGATATTTATCACTTCCGTGGGGTGTATTTACAAGACTGGATCGTTGACCCTTCGGTCCCATTGAGTTGGCGGTTGGATGGCGAGGTAGCCGGCAGCGGTCCACTGGGTGACCTTGCGGCACATACTGTCGATATAGCGCGTTACCTGCTAGGTGACATCACCAATGTTGTGGCGAACTGGAAAACAATCATTGAGGAGCGTCCATTGCAGGCAGAAACCGTCAAAGGGACCGGAATTGGCGATGTACAAGCCGCTGAGGAAACAGGAAAAGTTACAGTTGAGGATGCTGTTATGTTCCTTGCGAAATTTGCCAACGGCGCGCTGGGTACATTCGAGGCGACCCGCTTTGCCACTGGGCGCAAGAACTACAACGCCTTTGAAGTGAACGGCAGCAAAGGTTCTGTCCGATTCTGCTTTGAGGATATGAACAGACTGGAATTCTATTCGCGCGAAGATGATGATTACGCTCAAGGCTGGCGGAATATCCTTGCGACCGAAAATGTTCACGAATTTGCCGCAGCATGGTGGCCGCCTGGACATATCATCGGCTACGGCGAGACATTTGTCAATGAGGTATATGTATTGCTAGATGCTCTCGCAAAGGGTCAGATGCCAACGCCCGATTTCGTCGACGGCGTGAAATGCCAGGCAATTCTTGAAGCGGTTGTAAATTCTGTTAAGAGTAACGCTTGGGAAGTAGTAGAGACGGAGTTTTAGTTGAGGAGGGAAGAAAGGGAGGAATTCTTCTCTTTCTTCCTTGTTGCGAGTAATTACACGCAACTTGACGATTGATAAGGAGATTACAGATGTCAGAAAAAATTTTGTGTATTGATGGCGGTGGAACATGGTTTAGATACGCATTAGTCAGTGGCCCAACTGGTCAATTGGAATTGGAAGAGAGAGGACGTCAAGACAGTCCAACGGATTTTTCGGGGCTTAAAAATCAGATAGAATCTGCCCTTAAGGATAGTGATTGTGAGGGGGTTGCGTTTGCAGTCGCCGGCCCTGTTACTAACCACGAGTCGATGAAAGATGTTGCCAATATTCCATTCCTCAGTCATCAAAACCTCAAAAAGTGGGTCCAAGAGGAAATTAAAAGGCCGTGCGTTGTTATCAATGACATGGAGGCTGCCTTGGCTGGCGAGGTGGAAAAAGGCGTCTTACAAGGCTGTGAGTGGGCAATTTTTGACACCCTTTCAACGGGATGGGGTGGCGCGCTATTATTAAATGGAATTGAGGTACCAGGCGAGCCTGGACATGTCAACGTCAGTTTTGATTTAGATTTCATCTGTGGATGCACAAGGGTCGGGTGCAACGAAGCAAGATATGCCGGCGGCGCAGTAGGACGGCGCGTTCGCAGGATGATGGAGCAACGTGGAACCCCTGTTGAGGAGGATATCGATGCAGGTCAATTTCTAACTGAGGCGGCGGAAAAGGGGACACGTTGGGCGGTGGAGTTGTATCGTGATGTCGGGGAAGGCATCGGACGCGCCTGGGCAAATGTGCTAAATCGAATCCCACTTATTGAAAAGATCGTTTATATGGGGTCATTTGGTATATACGGCATGCCGTTTATGAAGGAAACCATTCTGAATACTATTCGACATATCACGATGTTTCCAGATGAACATTGGGACATCCCAATTGTCCCATCGGAAGCGGAGAATGGTCCTCTTTATGGCGCGGTAAGGGTCTATAGGCGAATCAAAAACTAACCCGATAAAACAGCTTTCGCAAATTCGCTTTGCGGATTCTGCTGAAACTTGCTTTACAAAACTTTTCGGAAACAATAGATGAGAAAATTGTCAATCTTATCAACGTGCCGAAGCGAACGCTGCCATTGTGCTCAGCGGCAGCGGTAGCTCTGGGGCGCATCCTGCGCAAAAAGGAAGGAAAATTCGCAATGACAACAAGAGGAAAAACTCACAGATTTTTATTGACTTCTATCATACTCCACCTTACCGTGTTTTTTATCCTGATGAAAATTGTAATTATTCATCCAGAACGCCAGGATACCACTGGCATTGAATTCGATTTTATAAAAATACATCAGCAGCCGCTAGAGGCAAGGGAACTTCCAAAGACGGAACAGCCGCAGTCAGATGCACCCAAACCGTCCGATACGCTTCAAGATTCTAACTCCCCTAAGATTGCATCCTCAATGTTTTCCATTTCATTGACGCCTGTTAACAGTGGACAGCGCGCTGCGGTAATGGCGGATTCTGAATCCAAGTCCATAAATTGGATGACGAAAACTAATTTTACATCCATCGCAGTTTTGTATCCTGAAATAAGCGCAGCCCCCATCGCTACAACTGCTCAAATCCGAGATGACCGCGAGGTGGAATTATCGGCGCTAATAGGTCAAAGTAATAATAACCTCACAACAACGGATGGTTTATCCGATAAGTCCCCATCGGTGCAAAAAGATGGGGCTTTACACCCCAAAATTCGCAAGGGGGAAGGATGGTTGAATTCCTACTATTGGGGTGAAAACTTATCCAGCAGCGAGGGAGTTTCCAATGGACGCTTTCGAGAATTAATGAATGATATAGCGATTGGAATCTCCGCTTCAGCTCAGATGAAAAAAGTCGATATCGTCTTTTTGATTGATACCACAGGAAGCATGGTGGATAATGTTCGCGGCATTAGAGCATATATAGACATTTTTCTTGAACGTTTGCGGCGTAATGAATTTGACGTGGCCTTGGGATTGGTGGCGTTCTCCGACGGAAGAAGCAAACCTAAAACTTTTTCTGTCACAACAGATTTTGGGAAATTTAAAAACTGGCTGCATAGAATTGATTTTGTCGGCGGGGGGGATTTGACGGAAGCTGGACTTGAAGCTGTGATGGCAGCAGTGGATAAAATAGATTACCGGCGCAGGGCGCAGAAATTCTTCATCATGGCGAGCGATGGCCCGTTCCACGACGCAGATTACGATGGCCGTTCCCTATACAGCCTCGACCAAGTAATAGCTACGTTGAAAGCCAATAACATCCAGATGGAGACGGTGGGATTGGATTATCTGCCAGTGAAGCAACTTGCATGGGCGACAGGCGGTCAATGGCGTTCAATTCCAGGCAAAGGCTATCTTGAAAAGATTTCCATGCCTCTGCCGACCAAAATCTATTCACAACTCGGGGTTTTGGAAGATGAAATTCTCGTTCCAATCGACAAAAATCCACCCGCTTGGATTAAACTCTCCTGGAAAGTTCTCAATCCCCACGGCGAGAAAGTCCTTGGGGATTTTGTAGATAAAAAAAGTATTTCATCTGATAACCCTCCTGACAAAATTCGATTTCCACTGACCATCGACCTGAGTAATTTCAGGGGCGTACCTGGAATCTATACGTTTATCTATCGACTTGAGGATAGTTCGGGCAAAAGGAGCATTTTGCGGCGCACCGTCGATTTGACTTACTGAAAATGCATAAAAGCACCACTTTAGGTAATCTTGTAATCATTAAACGTGACATTTTTCGAATTAGGAGGGATTTATGAAATGGAGATATTATCATACCGTTTGGTCGGTGCTCGTTTTGGGATGGGTTACAAATTACATGATAAGGATTGGCTTTTCTCCTGTTCTGTCGCCGATAATGGAGGAATTTAACATAACCCATGCTGATGCGGGACTATTGGCGACGGCGTTCTTTATAGCTTATGCAGTAATGCAGTTCCCCGCCGGTCATTTGGGAGATAGAGTGGGTCGCAAAGTGATGCTCACCATCAGCTCATTTGGCTGGGCTGTCGCCGCTTTGCTGACTGGTTTAACAAGGTCGTATGTGCAGTTATTTGCCTGCCGTCTAATTACCGGATTAACTGAAGGCTCATACTTCGGCGGTGATAGACCGGTTATCGCGGCGTACACACCCAAGGATAAGATGGGCTTGGGGCAAGGTGTTTCGTTTATCGGTCTGGGTATAGGCATGTGCTTGGGAATTTTACTTGCGGGGATGATTGCCGAGGTCTGGGGATGGAGGATTGTGTTCATGCTGTTCTCGCTGCCGGCATTCATCGCAGGATTTTTGATTTTGACACTCATCAGAGAACCGGCTAAGAATAGCGGAGATTCACCGCTAAATCCAAATACCGAAAACACTTCGAATTCCTCCCAAGAATGTTCAAAACCATCAGAGGAAAAAAGTCAGAAGGTCTCATATAAATTGGTCATTGCAAGTCGCGACCTGTGGATGCTCTATCTCGGTGGCATTCCGTCGATTTACGCGCTGTTCGTGATTGGAACGTGGGCGCCGAAAATATTTGAGGATATTGGGGTTACAAGTCTCGCCAACGCGTCGATTTACTCGAGTCTTCTCGGCATCGCCGCGATTCCAGGCTTAATGGTCACAGGTTATATCAGCGACAAACTCTATCAGCGCAACTTTGGCAAGAAACTCGCTGTTGTGACGTCATTCATACTTGTAGCAATTTTTATGGGCTTAATGGGATATGCGATAGACACAGGAACAGCCCCGGTCTGGGTATTCGTCGTCTATATCTTCATCGCGGGTTTTTTCGTCTGGGGGATGTGGGCGCCGATTTTTTCCATCATCGCTGGCATCGTCCCGCAGGAAATCCGCGGCACGGTATTTGGCTTGACCAACGGTATCAACTTCATCGGCGCTATCGTCGCCCCATGGTTGACGGGTTGGATAAAAGACTTTACGGGGTCGTTTGCATGGGGGGCTTATTCATCGGGTATTATACTTATTTTAGGCGCTATCCTTATTATGGGAATTCGTCCTTCATTCAGATTGGGACGGGAAGTGTCTGTACTGCCAACAAACATCTGATACTGTTCTAACCTGACAATCCCGCTCTTCTGCACAACAAGAAAATCCCAGAGGTACGGAGGTGACAAAATTGTCCCAATTGTACGAAAATCCAAAATATTACGAAATAGCTTTTTCCTTTCGAGATATTCCCGCCGAAGTTGATGTATTTGAAGAGTGTTTCAAGCATTTTTCTCGGATTCCGGTAAAATCAGTCTTAGAACTGGGATGTGGAAATAGCCCTCATATGGAAGCGCTTATCAAAAGAGGATACCAATATAACGGGCTTGATTTAAGCAAAGCTATGTTGGAATATAGCAGACAAAAAGCTATGCAAATCAATGCTAAAGTAAATCTTATTCATGGAAATATGGTGGACTTTTCTTTGAAAGAACCTGTTGATTTTGTCTTTGTGGCACTTGGTTCTTTATACGTTAAGAGCACTCCGGAATTGATAACACATTTTAACTCAGTGTCCAGAACATTAAAGAGGGGTGGATTATATTTGCTCGATTGGTGTATTCAATTCAATTTGGCATCGGGAGGTGGAGAGACATGGGAGATAAAGAGGGACGAAATTCATGTTAAAACTACAGTTTCTTGTAGAACTATAAACCCTGTTGAGCAGACCGTTGAGGAGACTATTATCATTGAAGTCAATGATAATGGAAAATGTCAAACCATCATCGGCAAAGACATTAAAAGAGATATCTATCCACAAGAATTCTTATGTTTTATATCAGCATTTAAAGATTTTGAGTTTGTTGGCTGGTGGAACAACTGGAATCTTAAGAACAAT
>DTYX01000446.1 GCA_012961655.1 Candidatus Poribacteria bacterium | reverse complement strand
ATGATAGAATCTGCGTAGCCGAACTTGCCAAAGTTCGGGGGTCCGGCATTTGGGAATTCAGTTTCCAAGTTTATAACACCACCCGAAAAAGCTTAGGTTACCAACTTAGCGCAACACGCAGGTCATCTAGTAGATTGTCTTCAGGTTCTAAGGGTAGGTCTACAGGGGTGTGTTTAACGACACTGGTATAAATTCCCAAGATAACATTGAATTCTGTCAGAGAGACCTCCAGCCGGTTGGGATGTGATTTGTTTTCATCATCGAGCCAATCGAAAACGGCTTCAGTCAAGCCTTGCTGTCCCAAAACATCTTCCGCGCTGTAACTTTTAGTTCCATGTTCATATCCACCATCAGGAGTGCTACGCTCCCAGGCTTCCATCTGCCAATGGACAAATCCCCGTGTACCATAGACTGCAATTCGTTTGTGGTAATGTTGAGGATAGTCCCCTACGCTTGTCCCGTTAGCGCCGCAGGCGAGCAACGCGTGAACGCCATTTTCAAAGATTACTTCGGCTTCCGCCATGTCAGGCGCTGGATGCGTCGAATCCATAGCGCTTGCGCCTGACGCCTGTCCAAAAACTGAAATTGGTCGGGCATAATTGTTGAAGGCGAACATCAAATCGGTGACATGCGTGCCTTGTCCCGCCAGATTTAAGCGTGAACTGACATCAAGGAAACGGACTTCGCCGATGCGTCCTTCGTATACATCGCGCAACAACTCAAGAAGTTTCGGATGATGCCGGAGTTGATGGTTGACGACAAATTTCGTCTTGCTACGCTGTCCCAATTCCGCAATAGCTTGATAATCATCGCCTCCAAGGGCGATTGGTTTTTCGACAATAGCCGCAGGCACATTATGCTCAGCGGCGATGGTCATCAATGGCACGCGCAGAGTCGGTTGGGTGACAATATGTAACAAATCAGGTTTCTCTTTGTCGAGCATCTCATGAATATCCGTATAACGGTGGTCAATGCCGAATTCGTTACCAAATGTGGTCAATCGTTGCTCATCTAGGTCACAGATGGCCACCCTTTTACCGCGGGTAATACAAGCATAAGCGCGCGCATGCCCGCGCGCCCTTCCTCCACAACCCAAAAATGCACATTTATACATAAAATTCTCCTTGTTTCAAAATTTGTAAATATCTGTTAATCCCTTCCCCTTGACTCTATCACACTATCATGTCTATGTCAAAGAAAATTTATGTCTTTTGCGTCTCTTGCGTCTTTGCCTTAGAGAGGGTGTGGCAAACGGCAGCGGGATAATCTTGAAGCGCTGCTTTGTCTCTCTGCCAATTCTATGATAGTTCGTTTTTAAGATATTCAAAAGCTTCCTTTGGCGTGTCTTCAAAATGAAAGAGGTCTAAATCTTCAGAACTGATAGTACCCCATTTAACCATCGCATCAAAATTCAACACTTCGCGCCAATATTCTGTGCCGTAAATCAGGACAGGAACCTTTGGGTACTTTTGAGTTTGCGATAATGTTAGGACCTCTATCAGTTCATCAATCGTTCCGAAACCGCCGGGGAAGACTATCAGAGCTTTCGCCAAATTTTTAAACCAGAATTTTCGCATAAAGAAGTAGTGAAATTCAAAGGAGAGTTCCTCAGAGATGTAAGGATTGGGCTCCTGTTCGTGAGGCAAGCTGATATTCAAGCCAATCGACTTACCACCCGCCATCGCCGCTCCTCGATTTGCCGCTTCCATAATTCCAGGACCACCGCCTGAGCAGATGACAAAGCGATGACTGCCGCCTTGCGTCTGAGACCATTCTGTGAGGAGCCGAGCCAATTCGACCGCCTCGTCATAATATTTGGACATCTCCAACTGCGCTTCCGCGACTTTGAGTTTTTGCTTTAATTCATCTCCTGGATTAGCATCCGCTGCCATCTCCGATTTTATCGACTTCAGTGTCCTCTGAGCGACCTGACCTGGAAGAATACGGGAGGAGCCGAAAAACACAATAGTATCTTTCACGCCATATTTCTCAAAACGCGAAAGCGGTTCCAGATATTCACACATAATCCTAACAATCCGCGCCTCAGAACTATTGAGAAATTCAAGATTTTGGTACGCCTTAACGGGATGTTTTGTTACTCTCATCGTTATCTCCATGTTGTCAACAACTTCTTTTTACTGTCATCTGGAACATCTATAATGTAAACAAGTTTTTGATAATTTGACATTTTACGTATTACGCGGGTGAAGCATATTTATCAACCAGAAATGGTATTACATTACACGGCCATGTACTTTAACATATATCACAAACGACACACTTTGTCAAAACATTACTGGACTGACCCGAAAATTCAGTAAATGTGTCGCCT
>DTYX01000445.1 GCA_012961655.1 Candidatus Poribacteria bacterium | reverse complement strand
GAGGCGGCCGAGGGGGTGGACGCGGTGGTCCTACGGCAGGGGGAATGGCTGGAGCCGTTGCATGCTGTCTATCGGCGCAGTTGCCTGCCGGCCATCGAAACCGCTATTCGCGCCGGCCAACAGAGCGCCTTCTCTTTCTATGACCGGGTGCAGGTTCGCTACGTGGACCCGGCCGAGATCGCCCACCTGGATCCTGAGCTGCGCTCCTTCCGCAACATCAATACCCCTGAGGAGTGGCGCCTGGCTCTGGCCGAGGCCAAGGCTTCGGAACTGACTTCGCCGCGCTGGTCAAGTTGGCAAGACCGAATCGACTCAAATTGCTATTGTATAACTTCAACTCGGAGCCGCTAAAGGGGAACATGCGCGTGTGGACGTTGCTGCCTGGGCGCTATCAACTGCATCTCGGCATCGATAGCGATGACGATGACGATTCTGATATCACGCTGGAACAACGCACCGTAGCGTTGCAGCGTGCTGATAGAATTTCACTCACATTGCCTCCAAATCAGGTACTTGTGCTGAAAGTGACTCAGACCGAGGCACATCCGAAGCTGTTTTCGCTTCCCGATTTAGCCATCTCTGCGCGGGAGATTCACATGGAGGACAATGTTCTGGTGATACCAGTGCATAACATCGGCAGCGCGGATGCGCCTGCCACCGAAATAGTGGTCAAGGATGAACATGGCCAGATACTCGCGAGAAAGCAGGTTCCACCTATCGCGGCACCGCTTGACCTGAACCCGAAAATCCACACGTTACAGCTATCTATTCCTGTACTTGCCACAGGAACAACACTGCACGTTGAGCTTGATGCGGCGAACCAGATTCGCGAAATCTACGAGGGAAACAACGTAGCTGCGGTTATCCCGAAGATGGGAACTCGATAAATATACTGCCTTACATTATTCTGCGTAATATGTAAAATGTAAAACGTAATGCGTAATACATTATCAGCACATCGAAAACCTTTGATATGATTCCAACCCACTACTCATTAACTGGATAATCGGATGGATGGGGGTTGGAATAGTGGAGGAGGCCATTCATCCAACCATCCATCCTTCTAGCCTTCCATTCTCTTGATTGGATGGATGAAACTTGCGCACTAGATTGAAAAACACTGTTTTTGATATACTGATTATGGAATTATTTGCTCTTTGGAGGAGGGGGAGATGGATTTACAGTATGATGAACAGCAATCATCGCTCAAAAGTATTCATCGTGGGAATAGATGGAGGAACCTTGGAACTGGTAAAACCGTGGGCGGAACAGGGGAAATTGCCGACATTTGCCCGCATGATGCAAAGCGGCGTCAGCGGGAAACTGATGTCAACAATTCAGCCTATCTCCGCTTCCGCTTGGTCATCGTTTGCCACTGGCAAAAATCCAGGCAAACATGGGATTCTCGATTTCGTCAAATCAACTCCTTTTAGCTATAAAGTCCAATTCGTGAACGCCTCCGCCAGAGATGGAAAGACCCTCTGGCGCATACTCAGCGAAAACGGCGCTACCGTCGGCGTCATGAACGTGCCCGTTACTTTTCCGCCGGAGCAAGTCAACGGATTTCTCATCGCTGGAATGCTTTCCCCTTCGCTGGGAAGCGAATTTACCTTTCCAGATGGTCTGTTGAAAGAGATAAACGCAAATGTGGGCAAATATGTCATAGACGTTGATGTGCCGAACATCTCAAGCGGTGATAAAAGAGACCTTTTCCTGAATAAAGCGATGGAATCGCTCAAGATTCGTCGTGATGCGATGCGCTACCTATATCTAAAGTACAGACCTGATTTCTTCTGTGTGGCGTTTACAGAATCTGATAGAATCTCTCATAACTTCTGGAAATATATGGATGAAAAAACGCCATTTCCCATTTCAGATTTAGATAGAGAAAAATATGGAAACGCAATACTGAACTTATACATCGAACTCGACAATATCTTAGCAGAAGTCCTCTCCATGATAGATGATAACACCACACTTTACATTATCTCCGACCATGGGTTTGGTCCCGTCCACAAAACAGTGAGCGTTCATCGCTGGCTCTGTCATCACGACTTTATGAAGATGAAAAGCAGTGGATTGGGATTTGGCAAATTGGCGGATGGTTTGGTCCGCAAATTTCAGGAGATGCTTCCGCCAGGCGCCAAAGGTTTTGTCAAAAGGTGGCTGCCGTTTTTGGCGAATACAGCAGCTTCTCAAGCTTCATACTCTGGCATCGATTGGAGCCAGACAAAAGCGTATCCAGTCGGACATTTCAGCGATATTTTCATCAATTTAGAAGGCAGACAGCCGGAGGGAATCGTTAAGCCCGGACGTGAATATGAAAGACTGCGGGATGAGATAACGGAGAAGTTGTACGAATTCAGAGACCCCGACGACAATTCAGAGGTGGTAGAACGAGTTTACAAAAGGGAAGAGCTGTATCGCGGAAAATACCTCGAAAATATGCCTGACCTGATTATCGGCTGGAAAGATTACAAATACCTGCGGATGTTCAATTTTCCGCCTTCCGATGATGAATCTATGATTTGGACTATACCGCCGACTTTATCGTTGTTATGGGACAGAACCGGCGCGCACAAGCCGAACGGCATATTCATGGCTGTTGGACCTCACATTCAGAAAGGCGTTCAGGTAAAAGACGCGACCATTATGGACATTGCGCCAACAGTGTTGTATGACTGCGACGTTCCCGTTCCCAATGACATGGATGGACGAATCCTGACTGAGATATTCGATGACCAGTACATAAAATTGAACCCGCCACAATTGGGGAGTTCCGATGAATCAAAAACTTCGGAATATACTTACTCGGATGAGGAGAAAGAGAAAGTGGAAAAAAGGCTGAAGGATTTGGGATATTTGAGTTGAAAAGTGATGAGTGATAAGTGAAACGTGATAAGTTATGAGAAAAACTATAATCAACTTGCTATTGCTTCTCCTAGGATTATGTATTTTGGCGCTGATGGTGTTTTGGGCAGGTCCAGTCAAAATCTGGAGCGCGTCAAAAAAAGCCAATGCGGTATTCATGGTCTCCGGACTGCTGATATTTGTATTCTATCTTTTTATGAGGTCATTGCGCTGGTATGTAATGCTGAAAGCAACAAAAGATGACATTAAACTAAAAGAACTTATCCCCGTCTATTTTCTAAATTTTATGATAAGCAACATTACCCCAGGTAGAAGCGGAGAGGTTGCAGCGCCTTTTTTGATGAAACGGCATGTTGGCTCTTCAACAGGAATGGGATTTTCGGTAGTGCTTGTAGATAGAATTTTAGACATCTTGTTCATTGTAGGTATGGCAATATTGGGATTTATCTACTATATTCTTTCTACTGATTTACCCCAAAGCATAAATGTTGCTTTCTACATAGCGATAGCTGTGCTCATGGCGATGGCTGGCATAATGATAATGGCTACCCTTTGGCAAAAGGGCGCATCTGCTTTTTTGATAGCTTTCACGAATCTTTTCTTTCGTAAACGACAGAAACAGTTGCTTGAAGGATTGAATTCATTTTACGACGGTCTCAAAATAGTTGGGAAAGTTATGCCAACATTGATTGCTTACGCTATTCTGTCGTGGGTTCTGTTAGGGATTTCCTATTTTTTGCGTATTCGTGCTGTTTTGTATTCACCTTTGTTGCCTATAATGTCTTGTTGGATAATTTCGATGTGTATTGGTATGGCGAGTTTTATCCCAAGCGGGTTGGGTTCGTCTCAGGCGAGCTTCGCTTATCTGCTCTCTTTGATAGCCGGCGATTTTGCTCACGCTACCGCCGCGGCGCTTGTGGCTAAATTTGTAGCGCTAATCGTTATTTTCGCGTTAGGATTGGGTTCACTACTTTTGATTCGGCGGAAGTTGACATAAATGTCTACGCTGAATCGAAAAAAGGACGATAAATCGCCCTGTAACAGCGGGCTTTAGCCTGCTTCTTTTGAATCAGCGTGGTGATTTATCACAACGCCAAAATCGTTGACATAAATGTC
>DTYX01000444.1 GCA_012961655.1 Candidatus Poribacteria bacterium | reverse complement strand
TGGCGAGGCGAAAGAGTGTCGTATTGTATTCTTTGGTGGGGAGCCACTGATGAATTTTGACCTTGTTAAACACGTCGTTGCGTACAGTAGGGAAAATGCCCGAAAACAAGGTAAGAGAGTAAAATTTAATATGACGACCAATGGCACCTTGCTGTCTGATGAGATTATCAATTATCTGAATGAGGAAAGCATTGGTGTGCTTATCAGCATAGACGGTACGAAAGAAATTCAGGACAAGCAGCGTCCACATATATCAGATGGTATCATATTTCTCCCTAATACAAAGGATTGTGCTCTTACCAAAAAACTGATAGAGTTTCATGGACGGGTTTATGCTAACCTTCATGAAAATGACAGAGAGGTTTTGGATGTGTTGTGCAATCAGATTATATCTATGTATCGCAGAGGGGAAGCACATAAGATTGGTATATAGCAAATCAATTTTTTTCTATTGGCAATGCTCATGCCGCAAATTGGGAAATAGTACGGGAAGGCAAATGGGATACGAATTTCCACGACATATATTTCCTAAACGAGAATGTCGGCTGGGCTGTTGGGAGCAGAGGCGTTATCGCGCATACAGAAGATGGTGGGCTCATATGGAACCGTCAACGCAAGGTTTCCAATGAACTACTCGAAGATATGGATTTTGTGGAACATGAATTAGGTTGGGTCGCAGGTAGCGCCTTCGACCGAAACCAATCCCAGGGGATTATCCTTCACACCAGCGATGGTGGCGATAACTTTCAAGTACAATTCAAGCAAGCTTCGCAAAATGGTATTTAAGCGATATCCGTTTTGTTGACTCCCTTAAAGGTTGGGCAATTGGCAATACCATCCTCCATACCAACGATGGTGGAGTTACCTGGGTAGCGCAAACAGGTGGAATAAAAGGCGCCAGAGATGGTGTTCTGCCGAATTGGTTTTTAGAGAAAGTCTATTTCCTCAATCATGAATTAGGTTGGATAGCATGTAGCAGAAGTCCAGCTTCCCTTCTTCACACCGAAGATGGCGGGGCTACCTGGATGCGCGTGGATATCAAAGCAGGCGCTCTGTATTTGGGATTGTCTTCTGTTTACTTTATCAATCCATCTCTGGGCTGGGTAGTAGGCACAATAATGGAGGGAATGACAATTTTAGCCGCAAGCCTCTATACAAAAGACGGTGGGAAAAACTGGAAGACAACGCGTATATCCGATTGGGCGATAGGAGATAAGGGGATGGGGGCCGGTGGTGTTATATTCTATACAAATGATGGTGGTAAGGATTGGCAAGTCCAATATCACAGCACGTGGAAACTTACAGCGGTCTGTTTTGTCTCTGAGAAGGAAGGATGGACAGTTGGACAAAATGGGACAATTCTCCACACGCAAAATGGTGGAGAAGATTGGGAATTACAGGATGCTGGCGTTGATAACTGGTTTTATGACATCTGCTATGATGGCGACTATAGTTTGTATGTAGTAGGGGAATGGGGAATAATCTTACGATTATCTGAACCCTCTATTCGCTCTAAGCGCGGTTTGGAAATAAGAGATAAGCTTGTGACAACGTGGGGAAGATTAAGTGGAAAAGGAAAACTGATAGATATAGAACCCAAAGACGATTTTCCAAGGATAACTCATGTATATCAAAACTATCCAAACCCTTTCAACATTGAGACATGGATACCGTTTGCGCTTAAAAAACCTGAGCATGTAGTCATAACCATCTATGACCCTTTGGGGAGGTTCATCAGAAAGCTTTCCCTTGGATACAAGGAGGCCGGTTATTACCTGAGCAGGGATAAAGCAGCTTACTGGGACGGAAATAACCTCAAAGGCGAAGCGGTGTCTATTTTTACGTTCTGAAAGCGGGGGATTTCCAGGCTATGAGGAAAATGAGCCTGGTGAAATAGAGGGAAGGAAAACGTGTCACTCATTATCTATTCATGCACAATAGCGATATTTGCCGTAGCTGCTTTATTCACAGCAATCCACATCCGCCAGAGAGAAGGAAAGGAGATAAGGCTGCCCTAGCATGGACTCACGCTAGGCTTGGAAAAATCTTACTTGAAAGAGGAGATTTAGAAGAAGCTGAGAGACATCTCACATTGAGTTTTGAGACGTACAGATATCCTCAGCTTCGTATGTCAGCGCTGGATATCTACGACGGGCTTATGAGGAGTCCTGATATGGAAGGATAATAAAAATTATATAAGATTTGATAAGGGACTCCGCGATAAAAACGAAATATGGTTCGAATGCGTCGAGGATGGAAGATGGAAAAGTATGGGAAGGGGAAGGCTTGAAGCGGACGCTGTTTACCTTAGAATCGAGAGGATAGGCCGCGGATTCACAACCCTTGTCAGCGAAAATGGAAAATCTTGGTTTACGTGTGATGAGATAGAATTTAATGCGGATACCCCTCAAGCCGTTTTCAGGGTTCATAACAGGGTTCGTGAGCGTGCTTGGACCAACACTGGTCATGTGGTATGGAGGATTAGAGGTTATGAAAGGTAATCTCACAATAGGAAGCTTTATCGCCTTTACATCTTACCTCGGTTATATCTACGGACCTGTGAGGAGAATTTTTGACCTGAACATAACCATCCAAACAGCACTTGCGGGAGTAGAGAGAGTTATAGAGATAATGAATATGAAGGAGGAACATACTCTTTTTGAGCCACAGCAATCTTCCCTTTCGCTCAAGGGTTATGTGAAGTTCGAAGATGTACATTTCAACTATATCTCCGGAAGGGAAGTTCTGAAAGGGGTAAGTTTCGAAGCAAAACCGGGAATGATAATAGCGATAGTTGGAGAGAGTGGGGTGGGGAAAACTACTCTTGTGAAACTCATACCGAGATTCTATGACTCAACAGATGGAAGAATTCTGATTGATGGGAAAGATGTGAGGGAATTTGACCTTAGATTCTTAAGAAAGAACATCGGCATAGTGTTTCAGGAACCATTTTTCTTCTCTGGGACAATTCGTGAGAACATCGCATATGCAAGGAACAACGCAAAAGAAGAGGAGATAGAAGAAACTGCAAGAATAGCCCAGATTCATGATTTTGTGATTGGACTTCCAAATAAATATGAAACTGAAGTGGGCGAGAGAGGAATAAAACTATCAGGAGGACAGAGGCAGAGAATGGCAATAGCCAGGGTGATACTTTCAAATCCGAAAATACTGATACTTGATGAAGCAATCCCCATCACTGTCCATATCTTGTTGCATCATGAGCTGTTTTTGCATACTCGTTATCAAAAATACCTGCCCTTAGTTCGATTTCTGCCAGAAAAATTTTTCTTTCCTTTTGCATCTCTTTTCGCTCCAATGGTTTATACTGCTGCAAAAAAGTTAAGTGAGGAGAAATGGTCTAAGAAGATTGCGTAGGAACGTAGAAACATTATGAATACTGCGTAGCAGTATTTATTTCTCCGCATTTCTCTCTATCACAGGCGTAAGTATTGACTAGACTAAGCTTATGCTACGTAAAGAACCGGATGGATAACAAAGGAGATTAAGGGTTCCTTAGGAACTACTTTTCCTCTCCAATCAACTTCAACTCTGTTTGATGCGGGGTTGTCTGAAGAAGTGTTGGTATAAGGAGTGTTATAGAAGCATTCCATCGCTTCCGGTAGAACAATCGAAATTTGTTTCGCAGAAGAGATGAAACGTTTGACAAAAGATTATAGTGCCTACAGAACCCCTAACATTAAGCAACGGGTACCTCATACTGCGACGACTTCCTTGACTTCAGGGATTCTTGATTTCAATATCCGTTCAATGCCCATCTTTATGGTCATTTGTGACATCGGACAGCCAGCGCAGGCGCCCTTGAGTTTTAACTTTACAACGCCGTCATCTGTGACATCCACGAGTTCAGCGTCTCCTCTATGGTCTTGTAGAGCGGGTCTAATCTCATCCAAGACTTCTTCAACTGCTTCTCTCACAATTTTCACCTCCCGATATACGTTTTTAAAGTCTCTTCCAAATGAAAAAGTGAAATAGCACTAACCGTTAATTCCATCAAAGCTTAACCATTCCTTTAGCGATGAGTCCCTCACCAATCTGAACCACGTTCAACGCAGCGCCTTTTCTCAAGTTGTCCGCTACACACCAGAGGTTTAAGCCATTTTCGATAGTTTTATCTTGGCGGATTCGCCCAACGAGAACCTCATCACGATATTTTCGGATATCTAACGCCGTTGGATAGATTCGCTCCAGAGGGTCATTGCGCGGGTTTTCTGGATTAAGTTCGTCGAGAACAACAATTCCAGGCGATTTTGACAATATTTCACGCGCCTCGTCCGCCGTCAACTTTTTCTCCGTCTCGATATTTATGCTCTCTCCATGTCCAACGAACGCGGGTACTCGAACTGTGGTCGCCGTAATGCGGATGCTTTCGTCGCCCATAATTTTTTGCGTCTCTTTAACCATTTTCATCTCTTCCTTCGTATAGCCGTCCTCGGTAAAACTGGCTATATGCGGGATGTAGTTAAACGCGATAGGGCGAGCCAACACTGTTGGGTCGAAGGGGATATCATCTAAATCTTCTAACGCCTTTGGAGTTTGCTCAATTAACTGTTCATTTGCACGAACACCCCAGCCAGACACGCTCTGATAAGTTGAAACAATTACTCGGCGGATTTTGGCAACCCGGTGAAGAGGATGGAGAGTTATCACCATCTGGATAGTGGAACAGTTCGGACTGGCGATGAATTTATTCTCTGGACCAATAGCATCCAGATTGACTTCGGGAACAACCAATGGAACATTTGGGTCCATGCGAAAATCACTTCCGTTATCCACACAAATAGCGCCTTCCGCTTCAGCCACAGACCGCCACGTTACGCTCGCGCCCTCTGCGCCTTCCCTGCCAGCAAAGAAGACGAAATCTGCGCCTTTGAAACTATCCTCGCTCGTCTCTTCTACCAATAAATTCTCCCCAGCAAGCACCTCTGAACGCTCTCTTGTCGCACAAACTCTTGGCGGCCATTCCATCGGAAAATTTCGCTCTCGCAAGATGGACACAATCTGCTCGCCAACCATCCCAACGCCGACTACTGTAATTCTCAAAGCCATCTATAATAATTCCTTTCTTGTCCAAATCTATTTGGTGAATGCTACACATTGTAGCTTATATTCTACCACAATTTCTCGTCAAAGGCAAGTAGGAAAGATACTCAGAAATCCCCCATGAGAATAAATTAAGATGTAACCCAAGCGGATTGCTAACAAGATGTAGCGCAAAAAACTT
>DTYX01000443.1 GCA_012961655.1 Candidatus Poribacteria bacterium | reverse complement strand
ACCTCTGTAAGCAATGGCTCTATCGGATTGGGTTCAAAATGCCCCTGATGTATGTCGCCGATCACAAAGTCTTCATGGCCTACCAGAGCCGGGCATTTATAGATCTTACCTGTAGGATCAATTATGAAAGAGACCCCAAGACAGGTCTGAATACCAATTACCCATCTTCAAAATCGCCCCGTTCGCCAAGCGCCTACATTAGTTACAGTCTGATGAAAGGATTTCACCACACCTTTTTTAACAAAGATACAAAACAATTTCGGTATCTGAAAGGCATCGCTGAAATTATTGACCAAGCTGATCTTCTAAAGCGTCCATTCTGTTTGTTAGAAGATGTGTCAAAGTCGCTCCTCTTTGATTGTCAGAAATGCGGCGACTGTGCTCTTGTAGATATGGCTTATTTATGCCCAGAATCTCAATGTCCGAAATTTTTGCGCAATGGTGCCTGTGGAGGCAGCGAAAAGACATGGTGCGAAGTGAGAAAAGATAAGCCGTGTGTCTGGGTCAAAATTTATGACCGATTAAAATCGTACAAAGAAGAATCCAATCTCAAGGAAGGTTGCGTTCCGCCGCGCAACTGGGCTTTAAAAGTAAGTTCCAATTAAATTTTTGACTTTACTGCAAACTGGATGGAGGAATGGAACAAAGCCATCCATCCAATCATCCATCCTTCCATTGTGGTTATTGTTGGTGATAAACCCACCTATTCCTCAGCGCCGAAAAGGGCAATCCAGCGTAAAAGTTGAAGATGTTTTTTGGAAATTACTAATGCTACGAAAAAAAAATCTAAAAAATCCTTGACATTCCGGTTGATATCTGATATAATTTAGATAAAAATACCTTTTTATCCTGATGCGATTATGATTTATTCGACCTCAAGCAAATATGCCGTAATGGCGCTTATAGAACTTGCAGTCCGTCAGAATAATAGTCCGGTGCAGATTAAGGAAATATCCAATTCAACAGGCATACCGTACCATTTTCTGGCGAAGCTCGTACAAACCCTGGTCAAGGCTGGTATTTTAAGTTCCACAAAGGGCAGAGGAGGGGGTCTTTGGTTCGTTCGTTCTCCCTCTCAGATTACCATCGCCGAAGTGGTCAAAGCCATCGACGGCCAACAAGCGTTCCAAAGTTGTATATTTGGGCTTCAAGGTTGTGACGGGACGAAAAACTGTCCGATGCATTCGATCTGGGGTCCGATTAGAGAGGAAGTTATCAATTTCTTAGAAAATACGACGCTTGCTGACTTGGCGGAAAAAATGAGGTAAGATTATGGAATCTATAAAGGATAGACTAATCGGGAGGATGAAGCAATATTTCAGCGATGATAAAAAGCGTATCCAGCACGCCTTGCGCGTCACCGAATACGCCGAGCGTATCTTCCAATATGAGAAAAACGCCGATAGGGATGTTGTACTCGCCGCTGCAATTCTCCACGACATCGGCATCCACGAGGCGGAGCGGAAATACGGCAGTTCCCAAGGTAAATACCAAGAGATAGAGGGACCACCGATAGCCAGAAAAATTATGTTCGAAGAAGAACTGCCCGACAAGCTGGTCGATGAGGTTTGCCAGATTATCGCCCATCATCACACCCCAGGTGTGTTGAATGCCGATAACTTCAAGGTTGTTTATGACGCTGACCTGATTGTCAACCTGGAGGATAGAGAGCTAAAGAAGGGTAGGTTTCTGACGGAGGGCGGCAGTAAAATAGCCTCGGAAGGACAGCTCACTAAGTAGACAACTTTCCGCTTGTCTTTATTGTTAAACCTTTGGGCTATTAGCTTTCAGGCTTAATCGAAGAGGCGCGGTTTTTTTATGAAGACATAAAAAGATAAAAAAATCCTTTTGTCTTAACATGTTTTATCTTAATTTACGAGTTTTGCAGTTATCAACACATCCATAATCTATAATGAGGATAAGTGAGTAAAAAAAATGAAAGATATCGGCGCCCGTCATTTTTCATCCGCCTATGCTATACACCGCCCATTCTTTTTGGCGGGCATTATCACTGTACTTTCGGTGGGTTGTCTGTGGGGAGCGGTTAATCTGCTGCTCATGGGACTGAGGCAGAGTTTCGGGGGCGTTAATTATTCATGGGTGCTGGCGCACGGACATGCGATGGTCTTCGGCTTCGTCGGCTTTTTCATCATGGGCTTCGCCTATCAAGCCATTCCACGTTTCAAAGATGCGGCGCTATGGAGACCAGACATTGCGCTTTCAGCGCTACCGCTCATGGCAATTGGCATTGGATTGCAAATCCTCGCTCACCTGATAGCCAAAAGACCGCCGTTTTTAGAACTTGGTTTAGCTGCGGGGCTTTTTCAGTTTGCCGCGGTAGCTATATTTGCGTCTGTCATCGTTCGCACAATTCGACAGGCGCAGAAACCGGAAGGCTATGATGGCTTCATCTACGCCGCTCTTGGCTGGTTTCTTTTGGCGGCGATTTTCAATCCCGTCATCTTCTGGCTGTTCGAGACAGCCTCCGACACAAATCAATTTCTCTTTCGGATTGCGATTTTCAACATTCCCTACCGCGATGTTGAACTTTTCGGCATCGCCGTAATGATGATTCTTGGCGTATCGCTTCGTTATTTGCCGCAGGCCTATGCTTTGCATACGCCATCGAACAGATGGCGTATTTTTCTGCTATTGGGAACTAACAGCGCGATTGTCGTGGGAATTATTATGTCCATGCTAAGGAATCTTTTCGTATTCCGACAAAATTTTTCAGCGGGAAATCAGTGGCTAATGATGGTTCAAGAGGGCGCTGCTATAATCCTGCTTATTGCCGCTGTGGGCGCGTTCTGGCAATATCGCTTGTTCAGTTCAGTTAAAGATAGCGACTTCGGCTACGGATTGAAATTCATCCGCGCCGCTTATGTCTGGTTCATCGTAGCGATGGCGATGCTCGTTCTTGTGCCTGTTTATAACCTTTTAGTTTATCAGCCGCTCACTGGCGCCAGGATTCCGTTTTCGCACGCCTTCTTTGGCGCCTATCGGCATGCGCTGACCGTCGGATTCATCACGATGATGATAATCGGCGTCTCCAGCAAAGTTGCGACGACATTCTCTGGTCTGGAAGCGCAACGAAACAATTCTCTGTGGGCGACGTTTCTCCTGCTTAACCTCGGTAACGCCGCGCGCATTTTGACGGAGATTGCGACCGATTTCACTCCAGCGGCGTATCCATTGACGGGAATGACGGGATTCATCGAACTGTTCGGACTAGCCTTGTGGGGTTATGAATTGCTCAGAAATATGTACGTCAGAACGCATTTGGAGCGTGCGTGATACCCTTCTATCTGAAATTCCCGTGAATCGGCTAATGTAGGCATTGTAGGCAATAAAAATGGAGGTTTGAAAGATGAAAAGAGTATTCGTTTTCTTTATCTTGATTGGGTTTTTATTTACGCCGCCCGCTTTTGCAGCGGAAAGATTTTTTGAGATTAAGGCGAAAAAATTCTCCTATACCCCTAACATTATTGAGGTTAATAAAGGCGATACAGTGAGGATTCGTCTTATAAGCGAAGATGTTTCCCACGGTTTCTACCTTGACGGATATGAAATCAGCACTTCCGCTCACCCAGGGCAAGAGGGAAGCCTTAAATTTGTCGCCGACAAAACAGGTAAGTTTTCGTTCAGGTGTTCGGTTACCTGCGGGGAATTTCATCCTTACATGGTTGGGTATTTAAAAGTCAAGACTAATTGGAGATACTATTTGGGAATACTTCCCATTTTTATATTTGGCATCGGTTCACTGCTGCTAACTCAAAGAAGAAAAAGCAACCCCGGCAATTCATCGGTTCATGAAGCCCAAAGTCCCAGCGACTCCGGCTACCTAAGGCAGGATAAACTCTTTGGGATTATCCCGCTCGATTGGAGATTTGAGTTAACCAAATACAAACCCATCCGCGCTCTATTTAAGAGCCGTTGGTTTCCCTTTATATTTCTCGTCATGAATCTCGCTATATTTACGGTAATCCTTTTAGCCGGTTTTGTGGGAGGGTTCTCAACCGGCAACTATAATTTCGGCGTTATGATTGTTTGGATCCTTTGGTGGGTTCTCTTGATGCTGTTTATGGTGCCGGTAGTAGGACGATTATGGTGTATGGTTTGTCCATTTCCTCTAATTGGCGATTGGATACAGCGTGGAAGACTGGTTAGCGTGGGCAGACAGAGGTCCTGGGGGTTAAATAAGAGGTGGCCTAACAAGTGGCGCAATCTCTGGCCATTGGTTATTCTCTTTTGGATAGCAACCTGGTTTTCCGGCTTCTTTACGGTCAGACCCTATGCTACTTTTATCCTTCTGGGGACAATCATTTT